>JAEEJH010000113.1 GCA_016281775.1 Clostridiales bacterium
GCTATGATACTGCGCTTTGCGGAATTGACCGAAATACCCGCGACTATCACAACTATTGCTATGACCACTACGATAGTGACAAGAAGAATTACGGTTATCGACGCAAAAACACTTGTGGTATTCTTTACCGAAACACATATCCAGTCATTCTGTATCTTTGTTGTGTACACTATGTAACGCGAAGGCGCGAGATTGATCTCAAAATAGTTATCCTTCGAGGAGCCTATCATCTTGAAGATCTCCGCACCGAGAGTTCCGGTCTCACTTCCGTAATTCTTGTCCACTTCATTCTTGTCGGAATGTGCAATCACAGAGCCGCTTCCGTCGATAATGAACTCAAAATCCGCAAGATCGGAGTTTACTGCTTCCTCGGTTATCGACTGTATCTTATCGAGCGTCATATCGAACGCAACAACGCTCTCACCGTCACAAAGCGTCTTGGCAAGAGCCATCATCATATTTCCTGTCTGTGCGTCAAGATACGGTTCGATTATCGCTACCTCACCCGGGTTTTCCATAGCCTTTATGTACCACGGACGCACAACGGCGTTGAAATCCGCGGGCGGAGTCCAGTTTGAACCTGAAACGAATTTGCCGTTGATATAACCGTACATACCTGTGGTATTCTCGAACACAGTATTCATTATGGCTGTTGACTGACCCACAAGATAATCGAGAATATCGCTGTCGCTCCTGCCGTCCGTAAGCATACCGTCAAGTGTGTATGCGGTCATTTTTATCGCGTCAAGACTTGTCGAGAGATAATCGTTGAACTCGGTGGCTGTCTGCATGGCAGATGTCTCACCGTTCTTGATGATAAGCTCGCGCTCCTTTGAATAGACCATGTTGTAATAGAACAATATGACGCCGACGAAGAACAGAATGACAAAAACACTTATCGCCAATGTGCGGAGAGTGGATTTGCCGAGACCCTTCAGTTTATTATTCATGATTTTTCTCCCTATTTCACAGGTGAAAATTGCACAAAAACATATATAGATAATTGTATCATATTTATTGAATTTTGTCAAGACATCACAATGCGAAGGGCACAGAGCGGGAAATATTTGAACACAAAGAAAAGACACAGCGGACAATTCCGCCGTGCCTTTCCTTTTTTTCAGCCAATATAAAGTGAGGAAACTTCATACGTTATCCTGAAGTGCGTCGTACCCGCGCTCGCCGGTCCTTATCTTGAGCACATTCTCAACATCGTAAACGAAGATCTTGCCGTCGCCGAGATTACCGGTATAGAGTGCGTTCTTCGCTGCGCTTACGACATCTTCAACAGGCACTTTGCAGACTACGACCTCGACCTTTACCTTCGGCAGGAGCTGCGGTGTTACCGGAACTCCACGGTAATATTCGGTCTTGCCCTTCTGCATTCCGCAGCCCATTGTGTTCGTCACTGTCATACCCGTGATACCGATAGAGTACAGCGCGGATTTGAGCTGATCGAACTTTTCGAGAGAAGTGATTATGTCCACCTTTGTCATCTTCACGTCGGAAGCGGTATTGACAGCCTTGACGTGCTGTACGGGAACAGATGCATCTTCAGAAAGCACCGGAATAACATTCGCGACTTCCTTTTCTTTGCCCGAAGCTGTTGTCTCGATGTGCATCGAAGGAATGAAGTCTGCGTAGGAGGACTGTAAGCCGTGTTCGGTTGCGTCGAGTCCGACGATCTCTTCGTGTCTGTTGACACGCAGACCGATAGTTTTCTTGATGATAAGGAACGTTACAGTAATGCAGACTGCTGTCCACGCTGCGACAGTCACAACGCCGAGAGCCTGTACTCCGAGGAGGTCAATTCCGCCGCCGTAGAAGAGACCGGCGAACGGCCTTCCGCTTGCGTCTTCGATCGCATATCCGGGAACTGCGGGATTAGCGAGAAGGCCTACTGCGAGAGTACCCCAGATACCGTTGCAGAAGTGTACCGCAACTGCGCCGACAGGGTCGTCTATCTTGAGCACATTATCAAGGAACCATACGCCGAAGATAACGAGTAATCCGGAAACAACGCCGATTATTGTTGCGCCGAGAGCATCCACGACGTCACAGCCTGCCGTTACGCCGACAAGTCCCGCGAGGGAAGCGTTAAGGCACATCGAAACATCGGGCTTGCCGTAGCGGAGCCATGTGAATATCATACATACAACAGTTGCGACTGCGGGAGCTATCGTTGTTGTAACGAATATCGAGCCGAGCTGACCGCCGCTTATGGCAGCCGCACCGTTGAAGCCGTACCAGCCGAACCAGAGGATAAAGCAGCCGAGCGCGCCGAGAGTGATCGAATGCCCGGGGATCGCGTTTACCTTCTTTACCTTACCCGCTTTGTCTTTGATATATTTGCCGAGACGGGGACCGACCAATACGGCGCCGATCAGCGCGGTCACGCCGCCGACGGAGTGTATCGCCGCCGAGCCCGCGAAATCGTGGAAACCGAGCTGTACGAGCCAGCCGTTCGGATTCCATACCCAACCCGCCTCGATCGGATATACGAACAGCGAGATAACGCCGGAATAAATGCAGTACGATATGAATTTCGTCCTCTCCGCCATCGAACCGGAAACTATCGTCGCCGCCGTGGCGCAGAAAACGAGGTTGAATACGAACGACGGAGCGTTTCCGTCTCTTAAAAATCCGCCGAAATCGGTCAGTATCTTCAGGTTAGGCACGCCGACGACGCCGAAAACGTAATCTTCCGCCATCATAAGAGAAAAACCGAGAAGCACGAACACTACCGTGCCGATGCAGAAATCCATAAGGTTTTTCATTATGATGTTGCCGGCGTTTTTCGCACGTGTAAAGCCCGTTTCGACCATGGCGAAGCCCGCCTGCATGAAGAACACGAGCGCGGCGCCTATTAAAAACCATACGCCGAAAACTTCGCTTGTAACGGATTCTTCTATAAGTTTTGTAAGGCTTTCCGTTGTCATTTTAATCACCTCATCTGACGCTGAAAAGAATATCCGCATATGACGGGAACGGCCAGTATGATTTATCCGTGACCGTTTCCGCCTCGTCGCACGCTACGCGGAGCGCGCACATTTCGGACAGTATCCCGTCGCGTATCATAACGGATTCTTTGACGATGTCTTCCGCGTCCTGCAGTTTTATAATCGCCTTCTGCAGATCGTCCGTCTTTATCGCTATCGTGTCGGTAAGACCCGAAAGCTTCTTAACAAGACTCGTTTCATATTCGCAGGAAAGCGCCGGATCGAGAGCTTTTTTGCTCAAGGCGTCCGCCGCTGTTTCCGCCGCGAATTTTGCGACCGCCGGCAGTATCTGAGTTTTCGCCATAGTCACCATCGTATTCGCTTCGATCGTTACGGTCTTGCAGTAGTTTTCAAGCATTATCTCACAGCGCGACTGCAGCTCTTCAACCGAGAATACCTTGTGAGAGGTAAGCATATCGACGTTCTTTTTGTCGAGCAGATGCGGCATGCAGTCCGGCGTCGTTCTGTAATTGAGCAGCCCGCGAACTTCCGTCGCTTCTTTGATCCACGCGTCGTCGTAGCCGTTGCCGTTGAATATTATGCGCTTGTGATCTTTTATCGTCTTCTTTATCATGTCGTGGAGCGCCGTTTCAAAATCCGAAACGCCTTCGAGCCTGTCAGCGTAGACTCTGAGGCTTTCCGCGACCGCGGCGTTCAGCATGATGTTCGCGCACGCTATGGAGTTGGACGAACCGAGCATACGGAATTCGAATTTGTTGCCCGTGAACGCGAACGGCGACGTTCTGTTTCTGTCGGTCGTGTCGCGGTTGAATTTCGGCAGCACGTCGACTCCGAGCTTCATCTGCGTTTTTTCCGCGCCTTTGTACGGTGTGTCGTTTTCGATCGCGTCAAGCACTGCGCCGAGCTCGTCGCCTACGAACATTGAAATGACTGCGGGCGGCGCTTCGTTCGCGCCGAGACGGTGGTCGTTTCCGGCTGTCGCAACGGAGATACGGAGCAGATCCTGATAATCGTCGACGGCTTTGATGACCGCGCATAAGAACAGCAGGAACTGAGCGTTCTCATACGGCGTCTCGCCGGGGGAGAGCAGGTTCTGTCCCGCGTCCGTAGCCAGAGACCAGTTATTGTGTTTGCCGGAGCCGTTGACGCCCGCAAAGGGCTTTTCGTGGAGCAGACAGACGAGCCCGTGCTTCTGCGCGACCTTCTGCATTATCTCCATAGTCAACTGGTTGTGATCCGTCGCTACGTTCGTGGTCGTGTATATCGGCGCAAGCTCGTGCTGAGCCGGCGCGACTTCGTTATGCTCCGTCTTCGCCATAATGCCGAGCTTCCACAGCTCGTCGTTAAGCTCTTCCATAAACGCGGCGACTCTCGGTTTGATGGCTCCGAAGTAATGGTCGTCCATCTCCTGGCCCTTCGGCGGTTTTGCGCCGAACAGAGTCCTGCCGCAGAAACGCAGATCGGGGCGTTTATCGTACATCTCTTTGGTTATCAGAAAATACTCCTGTTCCGGTCCTACGGACGATACGACTCTTTTCACTGTATCGTTGCCGAACAATTTGAGAACGCGAAGAGCCTGTTTGTTCAGCGCTTCCATTGAACGCAGAAGCGGCGTTTTCTTATCGAGCGCGTGGCCGCCGTAGGAGCAGAACGCCGTAGGTATGCAGAGCGTTTTGCCTTTTATGAATGCGTAAGACGTAGGATCCCACGCGGTATAGCCTCTTGCCTCAAACGTCGCGCGAAGCCCGCCCGACGGGAAGGAGGAAGCGTCCGGTTCGCCCTTTATAAGCTCCTTACCGGAAAATTCCATGATCACGCTGCCGTCGGGTGACGGGGAAATAAAGCCGTCGTGTTTTTCTGCGGTGATCCCCGTAAGCGGCTGGAACCAGTGCGTAAAATGCGTCGCTCCTTTTGAGATCGCCCACTGCTTCATCGCCGCCGCTACAGCGTTCGCCACGCTTATGTCGAGCGCTTTGCCCTCGTCTATCGTCTGCTTCAGCGAATTATATACTTTAGCCGAAAGCGTCGCCTTCATAACTCTGTCGTCAAATACGTTTTCTCCGAAATAATCCGATACGGTTTTCATTGTTTTTTCTCCTTTTTTGATAAAAAATGAAGAGGCGCCTTCCACAAATGTGAAAGACGCCTTTGCCTTTTTGTTATTATGGCGGTATTATACTACACAAAATCCGGTTTGTCAAGCCCTTTTTGCAATATTATTGAAATTTTCCTGCATTTTTTGATTTTGCACAAAACGGGGAGTCGCCGGCGCGACGTTCTTTGGGGTTCCCGCCTCTCACGGCGCTTCGCGCCACCCCCAAACCCCCTGTTCCCCTCCGGAACCCCACCCTCCCCGAATATTCTGCGTTTAAGGGGGAGGGGAGCCCCAAATACGTTGAAATCTGCAACTTATACGGAATTTTCCTGCAAATATTATTATTTTTTTCACTTTTTCTATTGACAAAACGCAAGTTATGTATTATAATGCCGTCAAGTGAGCAATGGCGTTCATGACCGGGCAGTTTTGTCCGGTTATGGCGCCGTTTTGTTTTTTTGAGGTGTGATATGGAGAAAGAAGGCAATATCAGAATTCCGTCAGGCTGCGCGGTCGCCGCCGTTATATCAAAAGAAGGCAAAAGAATGACCGGTGAGCGCATCATAGAGGCGATGAAGCCGATGCACGACCGTTCAAACGGTTTGGGCGGCGGTTTCGCCGGGTACGGAATATATCCGGAATACAAAGACTTTTACGCGCTGCATATGTTTTTCGACAGCCGCGACACGAGAAAAGCGTGCGAAGCGTATCTGAAAGAAGGCTTTGAGATAGTAAAAAGCGAGCATATACCGACGCGCAAGATGCCCGAGATAACGGACGAACCTATCGTATGGCGTTATTTCGTCGCGCCGCTGCAGTCGGTTTTGCGGGATCTGCAGCTTGATGAAAAGGAATTCGTCGCGCGTACGGTCATGAAGATAAACGTCGAAACGGACGGAGCGTACGTTTTTTCAAGCGGCAAGAATATGGGTACGTTCAAAGCGGTCGGCTTTCCCGAAGACGTCGGCGTTTTCTACAAGCTTGACGAGTACGAGGGCTACAGCTGGACGGCTCACGGCAGATACCCGACGAACACGCCGGGATGGTGGGGCGGCGCGCATCCGTTCACGCTGCTCGATTACTCGGTAGTCCACAACGGCGAGATCTCGTCGTACGACGCGAACAGAAGATATATAGAGATGTTCGGCTACAAATGTACGCTTCAGACGGATACGGAAGTCATAACTTACATTCTCGATTATCTTATCCGCGTGCAGAAACTGTCGATGCGCGAGGCGGCGTCGGTGATCGCCGCGCCGTTCTGGAGCACGATAGAGAACAAGAAAAATGAAAAAGAAAAAGATAAATTAAAATATTTAAGAACGGCCTTCCCGAGCCTGCTTATCACCGGACCGTTTTCGATAATCTTAGGCTTTGACGGCGGGCTTATGGCGTTGAACGACCGGCTGAAATTAAGGTCCATGGTCGTCGGCGAAAAAGGCGACAAAGTGTTTATCGCAAGCGAAGAAGCGGCGATACGCGTTATGGAGCCGGACGCGGAGAATATATACGCGCCGGCCGGCGGCGAGCCGGTCATAGTTACCGTAAAGGACGGTGAATTTTAATGGGAGTCGAATTTATATATCCTGAATTTGAGGTCGTTCGAAATTACGACCGCTGCATATCCTGCCGCGTATGCGAACGGCAGTGCGCAAACGAGGTGCATTATTTAAGCACGGAACTCGGAAAGATGATCTCCGACGATACGAAATGCGTCGACTGCCAGCGCTGCGTTTCGCTCTGCCCGACGAGAGCTTTGAAAATAGTAAAAAGCGACTGCCGTCTGCGCGAGAACGCGAACTGGGATAACGACACGATAAAAGAAATCTACAAGCAGGCGAACAGCGGCGGCGTTCTGCTCTCGTCAATGGGAAATCCCAAGCCTCTGCCCGTTTACTGGGATAAGATCCTGATAAACGCGTCTCAGGTCACCAACCCTCCGATAGACCCGCTGCGCGAACCTATGGAAACGAAGGTGTTTTTAGGCAAAAAGCCGCAGAAGATCAGCCGTGACGAAAACGGCGACATAAAATGCGAGCTTGAACCGCAGTTGGAGCTTGCGATGCCCGTTATGTTCTCGGCTATGAGCTACGGCTCGATAAGCTATAACGCTCACGCTTCGCTTGCGCGCGCCGCGACGAAACTCGGCATACTGTATAACACCGGAGAGGGCGGTTTACACGAGGATTTTTATAAGTACGGCAAAAATACGGTAGTCCAGGTCGCTTCCGGCCGTTTCGGCGTTCACGAGGATTATCTCGAGGCGGGCGCCGCGATCGAGATAAAAATGGGGCAGGGCGCGAAACCCGGCATCGGCGGCCATCTGCCCGGCGCGAAGATCGTCGGCGACGTTTCGCGCACGAGAATGATCCCCGAGGGATCGGACGCCATCTCTCCCGCGCCGCATCACGATATTTATTCGATAGAAGATCTGAGACAGCTCGTTTTCTCACTAAAAGAAGCGACGGAATATACGAAGCCCGTTATCGTAAAGGTCGCCGCGGTGCACAATATAGCCGCAATAGCGAGCGGCATAGCGAGAAGCGGCGCGGATATCATAGCGATAGACGGCTTCCGCGGCGGCACCGGCGCGGCGCCGACGAGGATACGCGACAACGTGGGCATCCCGATAGAATTAGCGCTCGCGGCGGTCGATCAGCGTCTGCGTGACGAAGGCATACGCGGAAACGTTTCGCTCGTTGCGGGCGGTTCGATACGCTCGGCGGCTGACGTCGTAAAGGCGGTCGCGCTCGGCGCGGACGCGTGCTACGTTGCCACGGCGGCGCTTCTGGCGCTCGGCTGTCATCTCTGCCGCACGTGTCAGACCGGTAAATGCAACTGGGGCATAGCGACTCAGCGCCCCGATCTTGTAAAGAGATTAAATCCCGACATCGGATCGGAGAGACTTATAAATCTTATGACGGCGTGGCGCCGCGAGATAATGGAAATAATGGGCGGTATGGGAATAAATTCGATAGAAGCGCTCCGCGGCAACCGCCTTATGCTGCGCGGCGTGGGATTAAACGACAAAGAGCTTGAAATATTGGGGATCAAACACGCGGGTGAATGATATGAAACGAGTATACGTTAACGAAGAATGGTGCCTTGGCTGTCACTTATGCGAATATAACTGCGCGTTTGCAAACTCCGGCATGAAAGACATGGCGGCGGCGCTGAAAGATAAAAAGATATTTCCGCGAATACACGTTGAGGGCGAGGATAAGATAACTTTCGCCGTTTCCTGCCGCCACTGTGAAGACCCCGTGTGCGTGAAAAGCTGTATAGCGGGAGCTATTTCAAAGCAGGACGGCGTCGTCAGGATCGACAGAAGCAAATGCGTCGGCTGTCTTACATGTATCCTCGTTTGCCCTTACGGCGCGCTGGCGCTCGGCGCAAACGGAACGATGCAGAAATGCGAGCTTTGTCTGCAGAATTCCTGCGGCGAGCCCGCGTGCGTAAAAGGCTGTCCGAACAAAGCGATAGTTTATGAGGAAAGGAGCGAGACGGAATGAAAAAATACGTTATCATCGGAAACGGTACCGCGGCGGTCGGCTGTATCGAAGGCATACGAGGCGTCGATCAAGAAGGCGGGATAACCGTTATTTCGGGTGAAAATCATCACGTTTACAGCCGTCCGCTCATATCGTACTATCTCGAAGGCAAGACGGATCCCGACAAAATGAAATACCGCGGCGACGGATTTTATATAGAAAACGGCTGTAAAGTTTTATACGGAAAAACCGCAAAATCGATAGATACCGATAAAAAAACCGTCGTTCTTGACGACGGTGAAGAAATAAAATACGACGAACTCTGCGTTGCGGCGGGTTCCCGTCCGTTCGTGCCTCCGTTCGAGGGACTTGACGCGGTATCAAACAAATTCAGTTTCATGACGCTTGACGACGCGCTGTCCCTTGAAAAAGCTTTGACGGAAGAAAGCCGCGTGCTGATCGTAGGCGCGGGTCTGATAGGGCTTAAATGCGCGGAAGGCATACGCGATAAAGTTAAAGAAATAACGGTCTGCGATCTTGCCGGACGCGTTTTGTCAAGCATACTTGACGACGTCTGCGCCGCGTCAGTGCAGAAGCATCTTGAGGATAACGGACTGAAATTTCTGCTTTCCGACAGCGTTATCAAATTTGACAAAAACACGGCTTATATGAAAAGCGGA
This sequence comes from Clostridiales bacterium, assembly GCA_016281775.1. Lineage (GTDB taxonomy): Bacteria > Bacillota > Clostridia > Oscillospirales > CAG-272 > UBA1248. The sequence goes on from JAEEJH010000113.1 coordinate 9,227, forward strand.
AAAACGGTAGACTTCGATATACTCGTTCTGGCTGTCGGCGTGCGCGCAAATTCGGAGATAGTAAAAGAAGCCGGCGGCGAGGTAAACCGCGGCATAATCATAAACACAAAAATGCAGACGAGCCTTCCGCACGTATACGCCGCGGGCGACTGCGCGGAGGGTTACGACGCGTCGGTCGGAACAAACCGCGTGCTTGCGATACTGCCTAACGCTTATATGCAGGGGCATGCCGCCGGGGTCAATATGGCGTGCGGAGAAGCTGTATTCGATAACGCGATACCTATGAACTCGATCGGATTTTTCGGTCTTCACATAATGAGCGCCGGATCGTACGGCGGCGATATGAAAGAAGTTAAAACGGAAGATTCGGTAAAACGTTTCTTCACGGACGGCGGAGTCTTAAAAGGCTTCATGCTTATAGGAGAAACGGAGAGAGCGGGGATATATACGTCTCTCATAAGAGAGAAGACCCCGCTTGAAAGTATTGATTTCGATCTTGCCGAAAAAATCGCGTCAAATCTTATTTTTTCACAGAATGTACGTAGAAAAAGATTCGGAGGCGTTGTATAATATGTTTGTTAATGCTGAAAATCTCGATCATAAAGCTTTGAACGAAGTTCTGCGCGGAGCCGATACGGAATATACCGTGAACGGCTGTCTCGGGCAGAGGTTCATCTGCGCGGGTATGTCCGGTAAGTCGGTGACGATAAACGGCGTGCCGGGCAACGCGCTCGGAGCATACCTGAACGGCGGCAGTATAACCGTCAACGGCAACGCGCAGGACGCCGTAGGCGATACGATGAACGACGGCGAGATCATAGTCCGCGGCAGTATCGGCGACGCCGCGGGTTACGCGATGCGCGGCGGCCGCATATACGTAAAAGGCGACGCCGGTTACCGCGCCGGCATACATATGAAAGCGTATAAAGAAAAGATACCCGTCATGGTCATAGGCGGCTGTACGGGCAGTTTTCTGGGCGAATACCAGGCGGGCGGCGTCATAGTCGTGCTCGGGCTCGGCTCGGGTGAAAAGCGCATCGTCGGCAATTTCCCGTGTACGGGTATGCACGGCGGCAAAATGATACTGCGCTCGGACTGTGCGGATATACAGTTTCCCGGTCAGGTCACGGCAAGGCCGGCGACCGGTGACGATATGAAAGAAATAAAAGAATATACACAACGGTTCTGCCGTCTGTTCGGATACGGCGAAGACGAAATTCTGAATTCGCCGTTTACGGTCGTCACGCCGGACAGCAAGAATCCGTATAAACAGCTTTACGCAGCTAACTGAATCGGAGGAAAAAATGAAGTATTCAAAAGAAGAGGTAATGCAATACGTTAAAGAGGAGGATGTAAAATTCATCCGCCTCGCTTTTTGCGACGTTTTCGGAAAACAGAAAAACATCTCGATAATGCCGGATGAACTGCCGCGTGCTTTTGAATACGGCATCGCGTTCGACGCCTCGGCGATCGCCGGCTTCGGCGACGAGGCGCATTCAGATCTGTTCTTACATCCGGATCCGGAAACTCTCATGTGGCTCCCGTGGCGGCCGGAGCACGGCAAGGTAGTGCGTATGTTCTGTTCCATAACGTACCCTGACGGCAGACCTTTTGAATGCGATACGAGAACGCTTCTGAAAAACGCGGTAAAAGACGCGGCGGACGCCGGATACACGTTTTATTTCGGCGCGGAGCAGGAATTTTACCTTTTCGAACTTGACGACAACAACGCCCCGACGAAAACGCCGTACGATAAAGCCGGATATATGGATATAGCGCCCGAGGACAAGGGCGAAAACGTGCGGCGCGAGATATGCCTGACGCTCGAGCAGATGGGCATATTCCCGGAGAGTTCTCATCACGAGGAGGGTCCGGGGCAGAACGAGATAGATTTCAGATACACCGAAGCGCTGTCCGCCGCGGATAACGTTATGACGTTTCAGACGGTGGTGAAGACGACGGCGAGAAGAAACGGCTTATACGCCGATTTCTCGCCGAAACCGCTCGATGACGAAGCCGGCAACGGATTTCACATAAACGTTTCGGTAAAAGCGGGCGACAGCCCAAAAGCGCTGAGGGAAACGATCGCCGGAGTGCTCGATAAAGCGGTGCAGATGACCGTGTTTTTGAATCCGACGGAGAATTCATATAAGCGCCTCGGCAGATCGAAGGCGCCGGGCTACGTCTCTTGGTCGGAAGAAAACAGGTCTCAGCTCATCCGCGTGCCGGCGGCGTCCGGAGAATACCGCCGCGCCGAGCTCCGCTCGCCGGATCCCGCGGCAAACCCGTATATCGCGTTCACGCTGATGATAAGAGCCGCGCTGTACGGTATCGGGCAGGGCATGATGCCGCCCGAGCCGCTCGATATAAACCTTTACAAAGCCGGCGGAGATTTTCTTGCGAAACTCAAAAAGCTTCCCGCAAGCCTGAGCGAAGCAAAACTTGCGGCGTTGTCGGACGGATTCATAAAATCGTGCATACCCGAAAAGATAATAGACATATACTGCGCCGGTTGAAATAAAGCAGATCAAAGAAAAGAAAGGAAAGGAGGAGAAGATCATGAGCCTGAAAGAACGCGTTTACAGCGTGCTCGTCGTTTCGGCGTCCGAAAAATTCAATCAGACTCTGCCGGAGATCTTCGACTCCTCCGTTTATTCTCCCGTGAACTGCGTCACCGCGGTAAGCGCGGCTAAACGCGCAATATCCGAAAGAGATTTTGATTTTGTTATAATTAACTCACCGCTGCCCGACGATACGGGCGTGCTTTTTGCCGTAGATACCGTCGCTTCGTACAACACGGTCGTGCTGTTTCTGACAAAAGCCGAACTGTACCCCGATATGTTCGACAGACTTGCGGAGCACGGAGTGTTCCTTATGCAGAAGCCGACGTCAAGGACCGCGTTCCAGCTCGCGTCTGACTGGCTGATCAGCGCGCGGGAACGGATAAGAAAAACCGAAAAAAAGACGCTCTCGATCGAAGAAAAGATGAACGAGATACGCACGGTCAACCGCGCCAAATGGATACTTATAAGCGAACTGAAAATGACCGAACCGGACGCGCACCGCTATATCGAAAAGCAGGCGATGGACCTATGCGTCCCGAAAAGCAGAGTAGCGGAAGACATAATCAAAACGTACGGTTGAGATTGCTGTGTCAAAACAGAAAGACGGTAAAACGGCCGCTCATATACTAAAATATGAGCGAGCGGAATTACCGTCTTTTTTTTCGTTTGAAGGTTTACGGGCATGTTATATGATCCGCAGGCGCGAGGGCGATACCGAAATGATACGCATCTCGGCGCGCTCCGTTTCAATGCTTACAAAGCCGTTATCTTTCGGTCTTGCCTGTCGCGCCGTTTGCCGCGGCTTCTATCTCCTGCAGCGACACGAGGTTGAAATCGCCTTCGACCGAGTGTTTGAGCGCGGACGCCGCCGCGGCGAAATTCACGGCTCTGTCAGCTTTGTAATCATGTATCAACGCGTAGATCAGACCCGCGGCGAACGCGTCGCCCGCGCCGACTCTGTCGACGATATTGCATCTGTAAACGGGTGAATACGCTTTTTCGCCGCCTATATACGCCGCGGCAGAGATCAAATTGACGTCCGCGGATTCGGTCCTGCGTCTCGTGACGGCGGCGGCTTTGAAGCCGTATTTTTCGCATAACAGCTTCGCCGTTTCGGCGAGGTCTTCGTCGCAGCGTACCGAGCATATTTTCGACGCGTGCTCCTCGTTGCAGATCATCACGTCAACGCCTTGCATAAAGCCGCCGAGCGCCTTTGCCGCGGTCTCTACGTCCCACAGTTTTTTTCTGTAATTGAGATCCATGCTAACGGTCAGACCGTGCGCCTGCGCCGAAGCGACCGCTTTTCTGCATACCGCCGCGGCTTTTGCCGATATCGCCGGAGTTATGCCGGTGAAGTGGAACCAGCCGGCGCCTTCGAATATCCGGTCGAAATCGAACTCGTCTTCATCCGCTTCCGCCATCGAGCTTCCGGCTCTGTCGTATATGACCTTCGAAGAACGCTGCGAGGCGCCTTTTTCGAGATAATAGATACCGATCCTGCCGCCTCCGCGGACCGTATGCGAGGTATCGACGCCGTATCTGCGCAGTGCGCCGAGAGCCGCTTCGCCCGCCTCGTTATCCGGCAGTTTCGTAACGTAAACCGCATCTTCGCCAAGGCATGCGAGCGATACCGCGACGTTCGCTTCAGCTCCGCCGTAATTTATATCGAACTTATCCGCCTGTACGATCCTTTTGCCGTAAGGCGGCGACAGACGGAGCATTATTTCGCCGAGCGTGACTATCTTTTTTTCGCCGTTTTTCTCCTTTTCGCGGCAAACCGAAAAATCTCCGTTCACGGCGGCGGTAAACCGTTTCGCGTTCTGCGTGATCTTTGCAAAATCGCCGGAATCTATGAGCGTTTCGGGCGCGACCGAGCCGGCTCCGACACAGCAAACGCATTTGAGTCTGAAGTACGAAGCGGCGTTCGATTCGTTTATGCCGCCCGTCGGGATGAACCGCACGCCGGGAAAAGGAGCCGAGAGCGCGGCGACGGTCTTTGCGCCGCCGAGAGCCTCGGCCGGGAAGAGCTTGACCGTCCCGCACCCGAGATTTACTGCAGCCTGTATCTCCGTCGCGGTAGCGCAGCCTGGTACGTAAGGTATACCGGCGTCGCGGCAGAAATCGAACACGCCTTTATCAAAGCCCGCAGATACGATGAAACGCGCTCCGGCGCCGTACGCCGCGCGAGCCTGATCTTCGTTAAGAACGCTGCCCGCGCCGACCGTCGTTTGAGGCACTTTTTCGGATACGTTTTTTATCGCCGCAAGACCTTCTTCGGTGCGGAGAGTTATCTCGACGGCGGATATACCGCCGTCAAGCAGGGCGAGCGCAAGCGGAGCGGCTTTATCCGCGTCGTTTATCTTTATTACCGGTATGACTTTATGATCTTCAAATCTCATTGTTCTTCTCCAGTTAAAAATTCTATAACGTCGGGAAAAGACGTCCCGACCTTGCTTTTCAGCGTGCTGTAAAACTCCGTCGCATATACCATAACGGGCGGCTTTTCGGGCGGCGTTACGTTCGCGGCGGGCGTGAAGCCGAACGATACCGTAAAACCGTTCGATCTGCCGTTTAACGCCACGCCGCCTTCGCCTGCGTATTTCAGCCCTCTCGTCGCGTCGTACGAAAGGCAAAGCCTCATACTGCCCTGATTTTCCGACTTTTCACCCGAAAAGTATAATTTGATATCCGCCGAGCCGCTCTTATATGCTTTTTTTACTTCTCCGGTCAACGTCAAAATATAGTCTGTCCCGCCTAAGTCCGCCTGTATCCTGTAAGTGTCCGACAGATCGCCTCTGCGGAAAAGCGCGTACAGATTGCATAAAGCCGTCGTTGTATTTTCCATTATGAAAAACTTTATTTCCGTCTCTTTGTCATACGCGGTGCAGGTGTAATAAATATCGTAATTGTCCGCGTCTGTAGGCACCGTCAGCCGTTCGGAAACGGTCTTTCCGTTCTTGACGTAACGCACCCATACGAGATCGCCGCTTATCTCATCCGCGGCTTTATAAAGAGAGGAGAGGATCACGCTTTCGAGAAGCTGCCGTCCGTTCTTTGCCGTACCGTAAGTTTCGGCAAAAAGCGAAACAAGAGCTTCAACGTAATTATACGATACGGCGTCGGATCCAAAGCCGTCGGCGACGGCGCGTATCGCCTCGGCGGCTCTGTCTTTCGGCAGAGTCAGCGTTATGCGCGCGACCTCCTCGTCGACGTCGGAAACTCTGATATTGTCCGGCAGCGTTACATAATCGCCGTCTTCCGTCTTTTTGCAGAACAGATCGAGGTATTTCGAAAAGATCTCCGGCAGAGAAGTTCTGACGTTCATGTCCGTTTTGTCGATTATAAGCCCGCTTCCGTCTTTGTAAACGTCGAGCATGCCGGACGTCGTCATGACCGACGCGGCGAATACGCCGCCTTCTTTTACGTACGAACCGGTTATTTCGGCGTTCGGATATACGGTATCTGCCGCCTCTGCCGGCGGCTCCCATTCGATCTTGCCCGAAAGCGTCGAATCTGACTGCGGAGCGACCGCGACCGAAAGAAAATCGTCTCTCGCTTTATCGAATCCGTCAAAGATCACGGAAGGCGACAAAAACCCCTCTTTGCCGGAGGAAAGCTGTTCCGTACACGCCGACGCGGTGAGCGCGACGGAGAGCAGGATTAATAAGATGATCGCTTTTTTCATACCGTTATCCTTTCGTTTTTTGTCATTATATCATATCCCCGCCCGATTTGCAAGTGTTAAATTTGAATTGTTTTCAATAAACGAAACGGAAAAGTTTTCGGGGGTCGCCCTCCCCTCCGTGACCCCCGTACCCCCTGATCCCCTCCCGTGCGATCTGAAATCTCACGGGGCGCGCGGAGGGGGCAAACAAGGCCGCCTTACTCCGGAGCGCGGAGATCGGGCAGCCTTCGTATATCATCTGTTGAGTGCGGAAAGGGCGCATTCGCTGTCGGAGCGGCGCGTATAGAGTACGCCGTTGATACGCTGAGTCGTCTCGTCGCCGACGCCGAGTATCATCACGACCGTATGGGGCGGCGCGTCGGAAACCGCCGTCGTGACCGCCTGCTCTCTGTCGGGGATAACGGTATATTCCGTGCCGTGTTTCGATATGCCTTCGGCTATCTGCGCGGCTATCGCGTACGGGTCTTCGTAATCGGGATGCTCCGACGTTATATATATGAAATCGCTGTATTTGCCGGCTATGTCGCCGAGCGCGTATCTTCGGACTTCGGCTTTGTTGCCGACCGAGCCGAAGACCGAAACGATCCGCCAGCCCGGATATTCCCTGATAACGTGCGAAAACAGCGTTTCGAACGACATTGCGTTGTGCGCGTAATCGACTATTGCGACGACCGATCTTTCGGCGTTTGAATAAGTCTCCATCCTGCCGGATACGGCGGCGGAAGCGAGCGCGTCGCGCACGGTCTCGCAGGGCACGTTATAACGCAGTACCGCCGCCGCGGCGGCCGCGGCGTTGTCGACGTTGAAGAATCCCGCCATACGCAGGCTGAATTCGCCTTCATACTGCGGCGTTCTCATACCGAACCGCGTAATCCCGTCTTCTTTTCTTATATCATAAACGTATACGCCGCAGTCGGGGCTGTGACCGTATACGGTCGTATCGCAGTATTCTTCGGCGGCTTGTCGTATCCGTTCGAAATGATCGCTTTCTTTGTTTATAACGGCGCGGCCGCACATCGAAAACAGCTTGAGCTTAGACTCGAAATAATCCTCAAAATCGGGATGCTCGACCGGCGAGATATGGTCTTCACCTATGTTCGTGAAAACGCCCGTGTCGAACTTGACGCATCTGACGCGGTGGTATTTCAGCGCCTGGCTCGATACCTCGCACACGGCGTTTTTCAGACCGTTTTCACAGCAGCGGTCGAATATCTCTTCGAGCTGAAGCGACTCGGGCGTGGAGTTGACGCTCTCTTCCGCTGTCTTGCCGTCGAAGCATTCTACCGTCGAGACGAGCCCGCAAGGCAGCTGCCCCGTCCGTTCGAAATGCAGATCGAGTATCGATTTTATATAATGGACTACGGTTGTTTTGCCTTTCGTACCGGTTACTCCGATAAGCCCGAGTTTCTGCCACGGCGAATTGTAATACAGATCGGCGATCTCGGCGAGCGCTGCTCTTACGTCGTTTACGGCGATACAAGGGCAAGGCACCTCTTCATATATCTTTTCCGAAACGTAACAGAACGCTCCGCGCAGAAACGCCTCTTTCAGATACTCGGGCTTGAAATGGTTTCCCTTACATATAAACAGCGTGCCGGGCGTGACGTCCTTCGAATTGCACGAGACGTTTCGGACCTGTGCGCGATCCGGGCAATCGGCGTCGACGGAAACAAGCAGACCTTCGCCGTGCAGTCTTTTTATGTATTCGTTGATATTATAGATCGTTCTCATTGACGCGCTCCTTTTTCGTTCTGAAACGATTATAACGCAAAAATCGGAAAAAATCAACACCGCAAAGCGCTGTTTCTATTGAAATATGTAAAAAATTATGGTATAATAAAACAAATATCATCGGGACGGTAATATCATGACGAGAATATTCATCAAAAAGGAAGATATAACGGGAGACAGAATAACGGTGACCGGAGCCGATTCGGTACATCTCGCGTCGGCTCTGCGCGTAAGAACGGACGAAAAGATCGTATGCTGTGACGGAGAGGGAACGGATTATCTCTGTACGGTGATCTCGGCTTCACCGAAAGAGACGGTTCTTCAAACCGACGGCAGGATACCGTCTTCGTCCGAGCCGCCGTACAGGGTAAGACTGTATCAGTCGCTGCCGAAAGGCGACAAGTTCGAGCTTGTCATTCAAAAAGCCGTCGAACTCGGCGTTTATTCCGTAACGCCGGTACTCAGCGAGCGGTGTATCTCGCGGCCCGACGCGGCCGCGCTTGAAAAAAAGCGGCAAAGATGGCAGTCGATCAGCCGCGAGGCGGCTCAGCAGAGCGGCAGAGGCGTCATACCGCGTATATGCCCGGCGCAGACGTTTTCGTCGGCTCTCAAAGATCTGCCGGAAGGTTCGCTCAGGCTCTTCTGCTACGAAGAAGAGAAGGAGCGGAGTATCAGATCGGCTCTTGAAAGAGCGGACGATATCTGCGTTCTCATCGGTCCCGAAGGGGGATATTCGCCCTCCGAGGCAAACGCGGCGGCAAACGCCGGATGCAGACCGGTCAGCCTCGGCAGGAGGATACTGCGCACCGAGACCGCGCCTTTGTTCGTTTTATCGTCCCTAATTTACGAATTTGAGCTTTAAGCCCGTTTTTGTTGTGCATTCTGCAACAAAGCGGAAAGCAAATTTTGTAAGTTAGATGAAAAAATTCGTCAATATACATAAAGAAAATAAAAAAACCCGAATTTGTTTATAAAAAATTTCTCATTATCTATTGCAATTTGAAAAAATATATTGTATGATATAATGCGTGTTAAAATAAGAATATTATTTTTTTATTCCGACAGGGGGACAAATCAATGTCAAACAGGCTTTTTCAAAGCATTATACACCAGATGAAAGATACTCTCGACAGGGTGATCGGCGTGATCGACGATAACGGCGCGGTCATATCCTGCTCGGAGCTGCAGAAAATAGGCGAGGTCAGACAGGGGGTCCGCGACGAGCTGGCTTACACTTCCGATTTCGTATGTATAAACGGGTACACGTATCATCCGATCGGCTCCGCGGCAAGGGCGGAGTATATCGTTTTTGTAGAGGGGGAGGACAAGCTGGCTGAGAAGATCTGCGGTCTGCTCGCCATTTCTCTCGGCAATATCAAAAACCTTTACGACGAAAAATACGACAAAAGCTCGTTCATCAAGAATATCATACTTGACAACATACTTCCGTCAGACATCTACATCAAGTCGAAAGAGCTTCATTTCAGTTCCGACGTATACAGGGTCGTTCTGCTCATCAAATTCCAGAACAGAGCCGATCCCATACCGTTCGATATGGTCGCAAGCATGTTTCCGGATAAGAACAAAGACTACGTCATAAGCATCAGCGAGCAGGATATAGTCCTTGTCAAAGAGGTCAGGCCGAATTACGACTCGCAGGAGATATACAGGCTCGCAAGGCAGGTCTCCGACACTCTGCAGTCAGAGTTCTACTCCAAGGTATCCATCGGTATCGGCACGGCCGCCGAGAGCATCAAGGATCTCGCGAGATCGTTCAAGGAGGCTCAGGTCGCGCTTGAAGTCGGCAAGGTGTTCGATACGGAAAAAGATATCGTCGCGTACGAGAACCTCGGTATAGGCAGACTCATTTATCAGCTGCCGACGACTCTGTGCGAGATGTTTTTGCAGGAGATATTCAAAAAAGAATCTCTCGATCAGCTCGATCACGAGACGCTTCAGACGATACAGTGCTTCTTCGAGAACAATCTGAACGTGTCCGAAACTTCGAGAAAGCTTTTCGTACACAGAAACACGCTCGTCTACCGTCTCGAAAAGATCAAGCGCATGACCGGGCTCGATCTGCGCGAGTTCGACGACGCGATAACGTTCAAGGTCGCGCTTATGGTCAAAAAATATCTTTCAAGCAAACCCGTAAAATTCTGACGCACTTTTATTTTTCAAGAGGATCATGATAGAATTCAAAAACGTAACGAAAACATATAATTCCGTGTCGAGAGGCAGACCGGTCGCCGCGCTGACCGATATCAACCTAAAGATCGAAGACGGCGAGACAGTCTTCTTCGTCGGTCCGTCCGGCGCGGGCAAAACCACGATGATGCGGCTGATCACGAGAATGGAAACGCCGACGTCCGGTTCGCTCAAGGTCAACGGCACCGATCTGCGGAGGATCCGTCCGCGCCGCATACCCGAATTCAGAAGTCAGTTCGGCGTCGAATTTCAGGACTGCAAGCTTTTCCCGAAATACAACGTCTATGAAAACGTCGCTTTCGCGATGCGCGTTCTCGGCATGCCGAATAGGATAATAAAAGAGAGAGTGCCGAGAGTTCTCGCGGCGATGAACATTCAGCACAGAGCCAAGCATTTTCCCGACCAGCTTTCCGGCGGCGAAAAACAGCGCGCCGCTCTCGCAAGAGCTCTCGTCAACAATCCGAAAATACTTATAGCCGACGAGCCTACGGCGGGCCTCGACCCGAAAATGAGCAAAGACGTGCTCGATCTGCTCGTATCTCTCGGCAGCTCAACGAAACATAAACGCACGGTCATTATCATCACGCACGAACAGGCTCTCGCGAGCGCGTACGGCAAGAGGATGATAAGATTCGAAAACGGCAGGATAGCCGAAGATACGGGGAGGGCGCAGGAATGAGAAAATACAGTCTGCCCTATCTGCTCGGGCGAAGCTTCAAAGGCTTTTCGAGAAACGGCTTCATGTCGTTCGCGTCCGTGCTTATCCTGACGAGCTGTCTGCTCATATCGGGCTGTTTCGGACTTCTGATCTATAATCTGTACGTCAACCTCAACGAGCTCGACGAGCTTAACGAGATCGTCTGCATCTGCCGCTACGACGATTTTACCGAGGCGGAGCATAAGGCGCTCTACGACCGGATCTCGTCGCTCGAAAACGTTGAAGAGGTGCAGTTCACGCCGCGTGCAGAAGCGCTTGAAAAAATGCGCGAAAAATACGCGGAGCATCCGCAGGTGCTCGAACGCTTCGCCGAAGACAACAATCCTTTCCCGGACGTATATACGATCAGGTATTCCGGCAGCGAAGCGCAGGCGACCGATCTGCTGTTCACGCTGCGCAACGATAAAAAGTTCCCCGAATTCAAATCAGTCGAAGACAGGATAGAAACGGCGAACACGCTCGAAAAACTGAAGAACACCGTTTTATGGATCTTCATAGGTTTTCTGCTCGTGCTCGTGTTCATCTCGGTGGTCATCATAATGAATACGGTCAGAATGGCGATAAACTCGCGCTCAGACGAGGTCGAGGTCATGCGCTATATCGGCGCGACCGGATGGTTCATATCGTTCCCGTTCATATTCGAAACGTTCTTTACCGGTCTGATCTCCGCGCTGATCGCTTTCGGCGCGCAGATACTGATATACGATAAGACGATGCAGGTGATAAGCTCCGATATATCGGTATCGGGACTGATATCGTTCGTGCCGTTTTCACAGGTATGGTACGTGGTGCTCCTGTCGTTTGTCGGCGTGGCGCTTCTGACCTGCTACATAGGAAGTAAGATTTCACTTTATAAACATATCAAGGTTTAAGGTGTAAAGCAATGAAAAAGACGTTGAAAACAGTTTCTCTGATACTGTGCGCGGTAATGCTCTTCGCGCTCGCGCCGCTGTGCCTGACCGCAAGCGGCGTAACGAACGATAAGATAAAAGCGAAGCAGGCGGAGATAAATCAGCTCCAGGCGCTGCTCAAAGAGCAGAAGGCGAATTCCGAGTCCGCGAGGCTGGCGATTGACGGCATCGTCGCCGAGATCGAAGAGACGGAGGAGCGCAAAGAAGATCTGCTCGCGCATATCGAGAGCCTCTCGGACGAGATCGACACCACAAACGAGCTCATAACCCGGTACGGCGAGTACATAACGATGAAAGAAGCCGAGATCGCCGAGACGGAAGTAAAGCTCAAACAGCAGGAGGACGCGCTCGTCACGTTCCTCCGTTACGATTACGAGAGCGGTTCGGTAACGGTAAAGAATATCGAATTCCTTCTGAACTCCGCTTCGCTTTCCGAATTTTTATCGAATATTTATTATATCGGCGTTATGATGGACTATCAGGAACATATGATGCAGGATATAGAAAATACGATGGTACAGCTCGAAAGTCAGAACTATGACCTGAACAAGGCGAAGAGCGAAAAAGAGCAGTACGCGTCGGAACTTACCGTCCAGATGACGGAGTATAACGAAATGGTCGACAAAGCCGTCGAATACGTCGTCAAGCTCGAAGCCGATCAGGCTGAATTCGAAGAACTGCTCAAAGAGAGCTCGAGTGAAGAAGAGATACTCAGCGCCGCGATAGCGAAAGCCAAGGCCGAAGAAGAAAAACTCATAGCCGACGAAGTCGAGAGACTCAGAAAAGAAGAAGAAGAGAGAAGACGCAGAGAAGAGGAAGAACGCAGAAAAGCCGAAGAAGAAGCGAGAAGAAATCTCGCGGCGTACGGCAACGACGGAACGTTTCTGTGGCCTCTGCCCATAGATAATTTCATAGTTACGGGGTGGTTCGGCTACGAGCCGAATCCCATCGGATCCGGCACGAGATTCCATAAAGCGCTTGATATCTGGGCTCCGCGCGGCACGAGGATCAAAGCCTCGGCGAGCGGCACCGTCATAACGGCGCGCTATTCGTCGTCTTACGGATACTACGTGATGATAAAACACGATAACGGCATGTATACTCTTTACGCTCACGCTTCGAAACTGCTCGTCAGAGAAGGCGCAAAAGTCGTTCAGGGCGACGAGATAGCGGTCATAGGTACGACCGGTATGTCGACGGGCATACACCTGCATTTTGAGATAATACTCGAAAACGGCAAAACGAGAACCGACCCGTCTTTGTACTTTGACAAGCTGATGTCGACCCATTGGAGAGATTCGGACAGATACGAAAAAATGAATAATCCGAGAAAGCAGTATTACACACCGTAACGAAAGGAGCATTCTTTTGAACACAGACGAATTATACGGTAACGGCGAGCCCGAAGAGACCGCTCCCGCCGAAACGGATACGGCGTCCGAACCGATCGCCGGTACTCAGGAAATACAAAAGGCCGAAGAACCGGCAGCGGAAGAAAAACCGTTGAAAAAACCGAAAAAAAAGAAAAAACGCACCGTATCGCTCTTTATGGCGATAATCGCCGCGCTGTTCGCGGCTCTGCTCGCCGCGCAGATAACTTTCATCTGCGTGAAGCAGAGTTTTGACAACCGCCTCGCGGCTCTGCAGCTGAACGAGTATTCTAACGAAAAACTCAGTCTGCTCGACTATATCTACCGCAAGAACTATATAAACGAGATCGACGAGAAAAAATTAAACGACGGTCTCGTGAAAGGCTATATTTACGGCGTCGGCGACAAATACGGCAACTACATGAACGCCGAAGAATACGACGCTTACAGAAAAACGCTCAACGCGCAGATGGACGGCATCGGCGTCTCCGTTATATGGGACGCGGATTTGCAGGCGATAGAGATCATATACGTATATGAAAACTCGCCGGCTGAAGCGGCGGGGCTCATCCAGGGCGATTACATCATCGGCGTCGACGGTAAAGAATCGGCGGAGCTCGGCTACGATCAGACGGTCGCTTCGATACGCGGCGAGCGCGGCACCAAAGTCGAACTCACGGTACTGTCGGGCACCGAAAAGAAGACCGTTACGGCGGAGCGCGCTCCGATAGAGATCAAGACCGTAAAATACTATAATAAGGACAATATCGGAATAATTGCGATATCCGACTTCTATTCAGATACGCCCGACGAACTCAAAGCGGCGGTCGAGGCGCTTCAGGCGCAGGGCTGCGACAGACTGATCTTCGATTTGAGAAACAATCCCGGCGGTCTGCTCGACGCAGTCGTCGCCGCGCTCGATTATCTCTTGCCCGAGGGCATTATCGTCAGAACGGTCGCCGCGGACGGCAAAGAGACCGAGTATAAATCTGACGCGTCGTGCGTCGATATGCCGATGGTCGCCATAGTCAACGGCAGCACGGCGTCAGCAGCCGAGCTGTTCACCTCGTCTTTAATGGACTACGGCAAGGTCACCGTCATAGGTACGAAGACCTACGGCAAAGGCACGGTCACCGCGCCTTACTCGCTCGGCGACGGGTCGGTCGTTTACGTTTCCATGATGCTTTACTATCCGCCCAAATCAGACAACTTCGAAGGCAAAGGCATCACGCCGGATATCGAACTCGATCTTTCCGAAGAAGCGAAGAAGATCAACATAAACAAACTCACGTACGAACAGGACGATCAGCTTAAAAAAGCTGTCGAGATCATAAAAAACAAATAAGGAGAAAAACAATGCACGAACAGATCACAGTTACAGAAGAAGGTCTCAAGAAACTTCAGGATGAACTCAATTATCTTAAAACAATAAAAAAACAGGAGATAAAAGACGCGATAAAGACCGCCAAAGAATTCGGCGACCTTTCCGAAAACAGCGAATACGAGGCCGCGAGGACCGAGCAGGCTCAGGTCGAAGGCAGAATAGCCGAGCTTGAAGAAATGCTCAAGCACATAAGGCTCGTATCCGAAGACGACATCACGCACGACAGAGTGAACGTCGGCGTAAAAGTCACGGTCAGAAATCTCTCGACAGGCTCCGTGACCGAATACTCTCTCGTCGGCTCTACCGAGGCGGACCCGTTTGCAAACCGCATCTCCGACACTTCACCCATAGGCAAAGCGATAATAGGCGCAAAGGTCGGCGATAAAGTCACCGTCAGACTGCCGAGAGGCGAAACGGTCATACTTATAGAAAAAATAGAAAAGTAAGGAATATAAAAAATGGCGTCAAATCAGAATAACGAACAAAAGGAACTGTCCGAGATACTGCAGATCCGCCGCGACAAGCTCGCCGCGCTTCAGGCTGAGGGCAGAGATCCTTTTCAGATAACGAAATATAACGTAACGCATCATTCTTCGGACGTAAAAGAGCTTTTTGAAGAGCTTGAGGGAAAAGAAGTTTCCGTCGCCGGCAGACTCATGTCCAAAAGGGTGATGGGCAAGGCTTCGTTCTGCCACGTTCAGGACCTCAAAGGGCTCATTCAGTCTTACGTATCGCGCGACGCCCTCGGCGAAGCGCCTTACGCCGATTTCAAAAAGACGGATATCGGCGATATCGTCGGCGTCAAAGGCACCGTTTTTCGCACACAGACGGGCGAGGTGTCGATCCATGCGACGGAGATCACGCTCCTTTCAAAGAGCCTTTCTCCACTGCCCGAAAAATTCCACGGGCTGACAAACACCGATATGCGTTACCGTCAGCGTTACGTCGACCTTATAATGAACGAAGATTCGAAAAAGACGTTCATAACGAGATCGCGCATAATAAGCTCTATCCGCAAATATCTCGGCGCAAACGGCTTTTTGGAGGTCGAAACGCCGATGCTCGTCGCAAACGCGGGCGGCGCCGCGGCGAGACCGTTCGAAACGCATTTCAACGCGCTCGACGAAGATTTCAAACTCCGTATCTCGCTCGAGCTTTATCTCAAGCGCCTTATCGTCGGCGGTCTCGAGAGAGTGTTCGAGATCGGCAGAGTTTTCCGCAACGAAGGCGTGGATACGCGTCATAACCCCGAATTCACGCTCATGGAACTGTATCAGGCGTATACGGATTATCACGGTATGATGGATCTTACCGAAGATATGCTCCGCCACGTCGCACACGAAGTGCTCGGCACGGGCGTAATAACGTATAACGGAGTCGGGATGGATCTCGACAGGCCTTTCGCGCGCATGACCATGGTCGAGAGCGTGAGAAAATACGCCGGCGTCGATTTTGATAAGATCGATACGCTTGAAGAAGCGCGCGAAGCCGCGAAAGCGCACGGCATAGCTTACGAAGAACGCCACAAGAGAGGCGATATACTCAATCTCTTCTTTGAAGAATACGTTGAAAAAGAACTCATACAGCCGACGTTCATAACCGATCACCCGGTCGAGATCTCGCCGCTCACCAAGCGCAAGCCCGAGGACCCGCGCCACGTCGAACGTTTCGAGATGTTCATGAACGGCTGGGAGATCTGCAACGCCTATTCCGAGCTCAACGACCCGATCGACCAGCGCGCCCGTTTCGCCGCGCAGGAAGAGCAGTTCGCCAAAGGCGACGATGAAGCCGAGCATACGGATGAAGATTTTCTGCACGCACTCGAGATCGGCATGCCTCCCACGGGCGGCATCGGCTACGGTATAGACAGACTCTGTATGCTGTTTACCGACACGCCCGCGATCCGCGACGTTCTCCTGTTCCCGACTATGAAGTCCATGAAGACCGGATCGGAGGAAAAAGAGGGACAATCCGAGACATCGGAAAAGCCCGTCGAAGCGGCTCCCGTTATTGAAGGCGCGCCGATCATTTCAACCGAAAAACCCGACTTCTCAAACGTTCAGATTGAGCCGTTGTTCGCTGATTTCGTCGATTTTGAGACCTTCTCAAAATCAGATTTCCGTGCAGTAAAGGTTCTCGAATGTGAGGCAGTTCCGAAATCCAAGAAGCTTCTGAAGTTCACTCTCGACGACGGAACAGGCACGAATCGCACCATTTTAAGCGGAATTCACGCCTATTACGAGCCCGAACAGCTTGTCGGCAAGACTTTGATCGCTATAACAAATCTCCCGCCAAGAGCTATGATGGGCATAGAGAGCTGCGGTATGCTCCTTTCCGCCGTCCACCACGTCGGCGAAGTAGAAAAATTGACGTTACTGCAAGTAGATCCCCATATTCCGGCAGGTGCAAAACTGTATTAAAACACCGAAATTGTTGTATGGATGTACTTCATAGTTTTTGGAGCCAAAATCGGCAACTTACAACAAACTTACAACAATCGTACAACAATCGATGTAGCAGATTGTGCATCCCATGAAAAATCGCACATTTTAGCGTCAAAGACCTTGAGAACGTAAGAATTCTCAGGGTCTTTTTTTGTTTTCAGTATTCCTTTATAAATCGCATACTACCACCTATGGCTCAAACTCAATATAATTGTTTTGAAATCGGAAAGGCGGAACGGGATATGGAAAACAGCTTTGCATCAGTACATCCCGAATTGGTTTGTGAATGGTCGGATAAAAACGCACCTCTTACACCTGCTCAAATAACCTACGGTTCAAAGAAATTGTATTGGTGGAAAGGTTCCTGCGGGCACGAGTGGAGGGCCAGCGCAAAAAGCAGGTCGTCCGGAGAAAAGTGTCCCTATTGTGCCGGAATGAGAGTTCTCCCCGGCTATAACGATCTTGCATCAAAGCAA
>JAEEJH010000007.1 GCA_016281775.1 Clostridiales bacterium
AATCTCCGAATTGCGGGGGGAAGGGGGTACGGGGGCAGAACAAGAATTTTCCTTTGTCACTCGACTCGTCAGAGTCGAATTTCACCGCGCAGCGATATCACACGCGAAGCGTATATCACACGCCGAAGGCGTATTTAACTGCGGCGTAGCCGCTTTGGGGGCGGGGGAATCCCCCGAAACGAACGGTCTGTACGAATATAATTTTGAGAACCATAGGGCAGGGGCTTGCTCCTGCCGTTAGAAGCGGTTTGTGCGGACGTTATTCGAAGGTCGTAGGGGCGATCCACGAATCGCCCGCAGCGGAAACTTTGCAGAAAATAAACGTTTTATGTAACCGTTCGAAACGGGAGCGGCGACCGCTTCACTGCGGGTAAGGCGAGCGGAACCGGCTGATCCGACTGAAAAAAGCACGTTCTCACGTGCTTTTTTCTTTGCGGTCGTTTTACGTTATTCCGGCTTCTGTTCTTCTTTTTTCTTCTTTTTCAGCTTGAGCGCGAGGACCGTGATGACGACCGCGGCGGCGATCAGCAGAGCCGCGATCACGATCAGCAGTATTATAACGAGCAGATTGCCGTTTTCGGCAGGTTTTTCAGACGGCTGCGTATCCGCAGGCGTCTGCGCTTCGGTCTGTACGGGCGCCGGCGCGCCTTTTTCGTATCCGCAGACGGCGCATTTGCCGTCTTCGCCGAACGTATGGGCTTCTTTTTCGGTCGAGGCTCCGCATTCGCACTCCGTCCAGTGATATTCCGCGTCATATTTCGGCTTGTAATCGTGAGTATGTCCGGGCTGCAGCTTCGGTACGGCCTCGGTCACTGAATATCCGCAGACGGAGCATTCGCGCGTGCGTTCGCCTTCCTCCTGCTCCGAAGGGAGCTTCAGATAGTTCCACGCGCTGAATTTGTGCGCTTCGGCGTTGAGCTTTTCGCCGCAGGCGCAGAGCGTGTAGTGAGATTCCGCGTCGCCGGCGGATTCTCCGCCGACGTGATTGGTCTTGTCGAGCGGGAGCTTCATCGCGTCTTCGGTCTTCTCGTTTTTGTTCATATCGAAGCACATATAACAGTTGCTGCACAGATAATGTTCTTCGACGCCTTCTTTGACGCAGGTCGGGGGGACTCTGCCGACTTTATAATAGGAATGTCCGGTCGGCGGTATTTTCGTGACTTCTTTGTAACCGCATATTTTGCAAACGCGCGTCGACGAACCTTCCGTCTCGCATCCGGGAGCCGTTTCTTCGGGATCTCCGTAAATATGCTCAACTGCGGAAAACGTATATTCTACAGTCGCGAGAGTGCCGTTCAAAAACGTTATTTTCGCGTCTCTGCCGTTCACGGTGGCGACGGTCGACGAATTGAATATGAAGCCGAACGCCGTCTCGAGATTTACCGTTACCGTATATGATTTTCCGCATTCGAACGCATCCGACGTGTTCCACGAGCATTTCGCTATGCTGATGCGTTCCGAATCGTAGACCGAGCAGGACGTCGAGGGCTTTTTGCCCGGTTCGGGAGCCGCAACGTCTCTTATATCTATACGGGCGATCACGTCGTCGTCGGAAAGGATCCTGAATCTTACGAGGCAGTTTTCGTCGCCGCCTTCGGCAACGTGACCGATCTCGTACGATTCGGAGCTGAATCTGATATTTTCGTCCGGAATGTAATACGTGTTCGACGTGAACACCGCCTCGAAAACGTACTCCGTGTTCGGTTCTATGCGCAGCTGTTTTATCTGATCTATCTTCATGCCGCTTGCGTCGTTTGCGTCTGCCGACCATTTGCCGTCGGAGGAGCGGTTAAGGATGAACGACCCGTAACTGTCGCCGTCGTCCCAGCTTATATCGAAACGGCGTATGAGTATGTTTTTGCTGCCTTCGACTTTGACCGTGAACCGGTCGAGCAGATCGCCGAGCGTTTTGGCCGGCGACAGGCGCGGCACGCTGATCTCGGCGGTCCCGATCTCTTTGACGTAGGTGCGCAGCGTCGTGCTGATGATCTTTTCGGTGTTCGACACGGCGTCGATCGAATAGTACGGGTTCTGCACTTTCGCGCCCTTCTCGAAATAGTATCCGTCGTCCGCGGTGACGTTCAAGACGAGCGAATACCAGCCTTTTTCGGCGATGGAAGTACCGCTTATCTTAGTATTGTCTTTATACCATTCGTACGATTTTATCGTGACGAATCTGGCGTAGTCCGAACGGATGGACGGCGCGGGAAGGGGCTGACCGAAAACGACCGGTTCCGTGTTGGAAACGACCTCGTATATCGCGGTCTTGCCGTTCGATTTCACGAGCTGATATCCGCAGACGGAGCAGGTGTACGTGACTTTGCCGCCGGACTCTTTGCCGGAATCGAATTTATGCGCCTCGCGCGTGATCTCCTTGCCGCAGGTCGAGCATACTTTGTGATGATATTCGTCGCCGTCGGCTTCCCAACCGTTTCCGTTCGTGCGGTGCGTGCAGGCGCCGGTTATTGTGTAGGATTTAACGATGACGAACTTGCCGTCGGGACTGCGGTACACAACGTCAAGCTTTACGTTGTTCAGCGAGACGGTCGGGTTTTCGGGGAATATTAAGCCGTCGCCCGCGTTGAGCGTGAGGTATGCGAAATATTCGCCTTCGCCGAACACGGCGTTTTCGGCTTCCGCGCCGTTGTGATACCAGCCGAGAGCGGTAATGCTTACGCCCGGCGTCTTGACCTTGATCGAATTTTTATCGAGTTTCGTTCCTTCTTTAAGATCCGTCTCAAGCGCGACGTTCCCGAGCGGCGTCGATTTTCTTACGGTGAAGTAGAGCGGGTTTTCCGCTTTGCTCGTCATAAGGAATTCGTGGCTTCCGTGCCATTCGATAACGTATTTTGCCTGTACGCGATACTCCGCACCGTCTTCCCATTTGTCGAAAAGCTCGGCAAGGTCGACGGTGCCGCTCTTACGTTCGATCCACGGGGTCACGCTTTTCCACGTGTTGGATTCCGTTTTCTGCATTACGGAGAACATATAACGGGCCTTGCATTCGTCGGGCAGAACGACTGAGGTGTCGGCTAACACGAAGCCGGGATTGTCGCCTAAATCGTCCGGTATACCGGAATAATTTATATAAGTCCTGCCGGAAAAATCGAGCGTTCTTTGTTCCGTCCCCTGCGGTTTTCCGCCGTCTTTATCGTACCAGCAGAGGCTGTTTTGTGTGAGAGTGCGGTTCAGATCCACGAACACGTCGAGCGCAGCGTCCGGATCGTATCCCATAACGCCCTGCATGGCTAAGCTGTCATATCCGCCGATGAACCGGCCGGCGGGGAGCTTTATCGCGCCGCGGCTCATCGCCACCGTGCAGACCTCGCGGCTTTTGCCGTCCGGAAGAGCCATATAGTCGGCGCACGTCGTTCGGAATTCGACGCTCAGCGCGACCGGCACGCGGTCAGAAAAACCGGTTGCGCCGTTTCTCGCGTTGATTTTGACGTCTATAAGAATAAAAACGTTGGAAAAATCGCCGTCGGTTTCAAAAACGGCGTTGCGGACTATTTTGCCGTCTTTGAAAGTTTCTATGCCGTAGCCGGTGAACGTGCCGTATACGATGGATACGAAACCGGAGTTTCTCGCGTTGACGACGGTGCCGTTTATCATGCTCGCGGCGTCCGTCAGCAGGTTCGTACCTACCGGCGAGGCTTCGTCGTTTTCGTTTATCACGTACGTCTCGGATTTGCTCACGCGTACGGTCTTGGCTCTTCCCGCGGTGTATTCGCCGCCGATCAGAGAGAGTGTGCCGCCGTAAACGTCGAACAGGTCGCGCTGTATTATCATTTTTTCGTCTTTGAGCTGAGACTGCGACGGGAGCTGGCAGTACATATGTATCGATCCGCCGGCGCCGTATATCGTAAGCGACGAACCGTTCTCTATACGGAACATCACGGCTTTCTGCTTGCAGCCGTGCTCATCGAGCACGAGTTCTTCGTAAGTCGTGCCGGTCGAGGCGTCGTAGCGGTTTTCCGTTTTATAGGTCGCGTATTTTACCATATCGTCGTCGATCTCGATGCTGTGGGATTTGAGTTTCAGCGTTTTCCGACCGCTGCCCAGCTTTACCCACGCGCGGAAATCCGTGTCGCCGGTCGCGCCTTCCCAGATAAAATCGGTCGGGAGTTTATAATAAATGTCGGAATCTACCTCTATGATCACGTTTCCGTCGCGGCGCAGCGCGTCGCGCAGCTCAAGCGCCGTTTTGACGCTTACCGCGTCGCTTGCGGCGGTCGGGACCGCGAATACCGCCGTTATTATAAGCGCGGCGAGAGCGGCGAGCAATACGATAAATCTTTTTTTCATTTGATACTGTCCTTTCGTTTTCACGGATCGGCGCCTCGGCAAAGCTATACCGACCCTGTCCGGATAATTATACAATTATAATTATACATAAAAAAATCGAGTTGTCAACTACCGGAGAAGAGAGCGGAGGCGTGTTTTTTATTTGTTTTAACTTGTTTTTGTTGACTTTTTTACAAAAACGCGGTATAATCCGAATGAAGAATACTGTTCGGAGGTCGCCATGGCTGAAAAACCGGATATCACGAAGATCACAAAAGAGATACTCGCCGCGCCTTCCCCGGGCGTTTACGTGCTTTACGGCGGCGAGGAATTTTTGAAGCGCCATTTTTTGCAGGATCTTAAAAAAGCGGTGATCGAGCCGGACTTCGAAGACCTGAACTATACGTCCGTCTCCGGCCCCGACGAAGCGGGAACGGTGACCGAGACGGCGTACACGCTGCCGCAGATGGCTGAATCGAGGATGATCGTCTGGTACAATTCCACCCTGCCTTCGCCTCAGCAGAGATACAAAAAAGCCGTCGAAGACGCGCTCGGCACGGCGTCGGGCTTTCCGTATTTATACCTTATTATATATCTGTCGGAATCCGACGTCACAAGCTCGCGCGAAGATCAGAAGGCGCTTGAAAAACTGCCCGGCAGAAAACTGTTTTTCGACTTTCTGCCTCCGGCGAGGCTGATGAAGTGGATACTGCGCCATTTTGAAGCCGAACAGGTGAAGATAAGCGAGCGCGACGCCTCGGCTCTGTGCGACAGATGCGGCGGCAGTATGACCGTGCTCGCGAACCAGATAGAAAAGCTCTGCGTTTACGTAAAAGAGAAGGGCAGAGACACTGTCGGCATGAGCGATATCGAAGCGTCCGTGCCGGACGATCCGCGTTTTTCGGCGTTCTACGTGTCGGACTGTTTAAGAAAGCGCAATATCACAGGGCTTTTGTCGTATATCGACGCGGCGAAAAAGCGTGCGGACAAGCCTCAGCTGATACTCGCTTCGATAGTGACCGAAGCGGAGAAACTCTGCCGAATAAAATTCGCGCAGAAATCGGGCGTTCCCGCGTCTCAGACGGCGAAAACGCTCGGGCTGAACGAATACGTCGTGAAGCTCGCCGCTCCCGCCGCGGCATCGCTTTCCGAGGCGGAATGCACGCGGTTCTTACAGGCTTGCTATGACGCAGACGCCGAGATAAAAAACACGGGAAGCGACGCGTACGACGTGCTCCGTCAACTCGTATGCAGCCTGTGAAGCGGAGGATAGACCGCCCCGTGATAGTCGAGGGCAAATACGACAAGATAAAGATCGCGTCGTGCTTCGACGCGCTCGTCATAACGACGGACGGCTTCGGAATATTCAAAAACAAAGAAAAAAGAGAGCTCATAAAAGCCGTGTCGGCGGAGCGCGGCGTCATAATATGCACCGACAGCGACGGCGCGGGCGGCGTTATACGCTCGCACCTGAACGGGCTCGTGCCGCCCGACAGGATCGTCAACGTGTATATACCGCGCATAAAAGGCAAAGAAAAACGTAAAACGCGCCCGTCCGCCGAGGGATATCTCGGCGTCGAGGGCGTCGACAGCGAAACGCTTTATAAGGTCTTCGCCCCGTTTTTCGACGGAGCGGAGAGGACGGGAGAGAAGATGACCGCCGCGGACCTCTACGAACTCGGGCTTTGCGGCAGAGAAAATTCGGAAAAACGCCGCCGCGCGCTCTGCGTGCGGCTCGGTCTGCCGCCGCTTTCTTCAAAAGCGTTCGCCGACGCGGCCGGATACCTTTATACGAAGGAAGAGATCGCGGCGGAATCGGAAAAGATCACGGAGGATGATATATGAATCTGACTTTATCGGACGAAGGGCTGCTGTTCGGCTTTCTGCCGGGATGGCTTCTCATCGCCGCCGCGGCGGCGCTCGGAGTCTGCCTGATAATCTATATTATTTTTTTCAAAAAAATCAACGCGCTGATAGTCAAGCATAAGGAAATAGTGCTTTATATCGTTTTCGGCGCGCTCACGACGCTCGTCAATTTCATAATATACTATCCGCTCGTCAACATCAGGGCGATGGAGCCGCATAAAGACTGGTGGGTCCTCGTCGTAAACGTGCTCGCGTGGATATTCGCAGTCGCGTTCGCGTTCGTGACGAACAAGCTTTTCGTTTTCGAAAGCAAAGAGCGCGACAAAAAGACGCTTTTTTTGCAGATAACGTCGTTCGTCGGCTCGCGTCTGTTCTCGCTGCTCGTCGAAGAGGGCATCCTCGCGCTGTTCGTGTCGCTTTTGCATTTCAGCGAAAACGTGTGGAAACTCATCGCCGCCGTCTTCGTCGTCATAATGAACTACTTTTTCGGTAAATTTCTCGTGTTCAGAAAGAAGAAAGAGAAGAAAGACGACGGAGAGGAGTGATGTTTGACGCTTTGCGTCAAATGATGCGTCCTTCGGACATGATGTTTGCTGTGCAAATGATGTTCGGCTCTTGCGAGCCGAGTGAATAAGGAGTCGCTTGCGCGACGTTCCGTGTGCCTTCGGCACCCTTGGGGATCGCCCACCCTACTGACCCCCAAGCCCCCTACTCCCTCCCAAAGCCGCTTCGCTTCCTTTGGGGCGCGGCGG
>JAEEJH010000114.1 GCA_016281775.1 Clostridiales bacterium
ATAATAACTCAGCCGCCGTATGAAGTACATAACGGCGATACTTTGAGCAAAATGCCTCTCGATAACGGAGAAACAGTCGGCAAAATAACGCTGTATTTTGCAAAAGGATTCATAAATACGCTTGACAGACAAAAATAATACCAATTTAAACTTCTGATTTCGATTACGGTCTTGATTTTTTCATAAAAAAGACTATAATTATATCAGAAGATATATTTTTAAGGAGAAAAATATGGCTAACGATAACAGACCTCACGGCAGAGATAAGAACGTGACCGGACAAGGTACCGGTGGTTACAGAAGAGGCGCAGGGCTCGGTACGGGTCCTGTCGGCAATCAGCACGGGTATTCCGGCAGACCGGTCACTTCTTCAAATTCAGGTTCGGGTTCAGGCGGTACGAGAGCCTCAGGCGGATCAGGTAAAATAATAGGTATAATTATAGCTGTCGTCGTTCTTCTTGCAGGCGGCGGAGGCCTGAGCGGGCTGCTCGGCAATCTCGGCGGTTCCGGCGTGAATCCGACAGACCTCACCTCGTTATCGAGCCTGCTCGGCAATTTTAACTCTTCTAACGTTTCAACAGGTTGGGACGATCTGACGGCGGCTAATAACGGTTCCGACCTGAATACGACCGTCGCTAAAGGCGCGCGCGAAAAGTATACCGAAATTATAGGTAACGGCGCAGATACAGTTACAGTCATGCTTTATCTGTGCGGTACCGACCTTGAATCCAAAAACGGCATGGCCTCAAAAGATTTGACGGAGATAGCAAACGCCGCGCTGTCGGATAAAGTCAACGTTCTTGTTTATACCGGCGGCTGTGAAAAATGGAAAACGTCGGGAATAAGCAACACAACTAACCAGATTTACAAGATCGTTAACGGTAAGCTTTCACAGCTCGTCTCAAACGACGGCAAAAAATCGATGACCGATCCGTCGACGTTGACTTCGTTTATCAACTACTGCAAGAACAATTACCCGGCTAACAGATATGAGCTCATAATGTGGGATCACGGCGGCGGTACGACGGGCGGTTTCGGTTACGACCAGCTTTTCAAATCTTCAAGCTCTATGAGCATTGCAAAGATCAATAAAGCTCTTTCGGACGCCGGAGTTAAATTCGATTTCGTCGGTTTCGACGCCTGCCTTATGGCGACGGCTGAAAACGCTCTGATGCTCACCTCTCACGCAGATTATCTCATAGCGAGTGAAGAGACGGAACCCGGTATCGGGTGGTACTATACCAACTGGCTTTCCGAGCTTTCGAAAAACACTTCGATGCCGACCGTCGATATAGGTAAGAAGATAATCGACGACTTTACGACCGCATGTACAAGGCAGCTGAAGGGTGCAAAAACGACGCTTTCGTTGATCGATTTAGCAGAGCTGCAGAGTACAGTACCCGACAGTCTCAACGAATTTGCAAAATCCGCGACAAATCTTATTAAAAACGATAATTATAAAAAAGTCTCCGACGCAAGGAGCAATACGCGTGAATTTGCAATATCGTCAAAACGCGATCTCGTAGATCTCGTTCATTTTGCGAAAAACCTCAATACGAACGAAGGCAAACAACTTGCAAGCGTAATTCTTTCGGCAGTTAAATATAACAGAACTTCTGCCGATATGACTAACTCTTACGGTCTTTCGATATATTTCCCGTATAAGGATCCTTCAAAAGTCGACGCGGCTGTTTCACAGTATAACGCAATCGGTCTTGACGATGAATATTCTGAATGCATAAAACAGTTTGCAGGCTATGAGACTGCGGGGCAGACCGCTTCCGGCGGCTCGTCTTCACCGCTCTCTTCCCTGCTCGGCAATTTCATTCCGTCGGGTGAACAGTCTTCGTTTGACATTTCTTCACTGCTCAGCAGCTTTATGAGCAGCGAGGGCAAGAGCTCGGCTTATATGCGCGATCTTGATACGAATGCCGCGTCAAATTATATCGCGAACAATCAGTTCGACGCGTCGAATCTCAAATGGAGCATAGCAGACGGCAAAAAGGTAATGAGCCTCACGGAAGATCAATGGAAGCTCGTATCCGACCTTGAACTGAACGTATTCATCGACGACGGAGAAGGCTTTATAGATCTCGGCATGGACGTCATATACGAATTCGACGATCAGTGCAGACTTATCGGTGAGTATGACGGAACGTGGCTTGCCATAGATAATCAGATCGTAGCGGCTTACCACACTGATACCGTGTACATCAATAAGAACAACTACTGTTATAATTACAGGATACCGGCGCTGCTTAACGGCGACAGATGCGATCTTATACTCGTATTCGACAATAAATATCCGTACGGATATATCGCAGGCGCGCGTTACGTTTATAAAGACGCCGACATACAGGTCGACGCGAAAGCACTGACGGAACTTCAGGAAGGCGATAAGATCGATTTCCTCTGCGATTATTATAAATACGACGGTACGTTCAGTGACACGTTTATGTTCGGCGAGCAATATACCGTTCACGGTACGCCGCAGATTAGCAACGTCTACATCCCGTCAAATATGCAAACGAGCGCTGTTTACAGATTTACTGATATTTACGGGCAGAACTACTGGACTCCCGAAATGTAATAAACGATGAAAATGACCGGAGTGTGATCTCCGGTCATTTTGTTTTGTTTTTAAATTATTCTTCGGCTTCGTCTTTGGTCCAGAAATCGTCGAATGAAAGTAACTCGTCATCGTCCTCTATATCGTCGATCTCTGTTATTTTGTCGATGATCTTCGTAACCTTCGGAGCGACTACCTCTCTATAAAGGACAAATGCTCCGAAAATACTTCCTATGGCGGAGATCGCGATCAGAAGTCCGTTTATCTTGCGCTCCTTACAGGTAAGGCAGCTGACGATAACGGTAAGAAACTGAACGACAAGTCCGGCCGCGCCGATTATACTGAGATTTCTTTCGTTTTTCATTGTGATTCTCCTTTATATCAGATTTTTACATACATACGCAGATACGCATTAATGAATCCGTCGAGGTCGCCGTCCATAACGGCTTGAATATTGCCGGTCTCGTATCCGGTCCGTGCGTCTTTGACCAGAGTGTAAGGCATGAATACGTATGACCGAATCTGTGAGCCCCACTCGATATTGGTTTTTTCGCCTTTGATATCGTCGATCTTTTCGAGATTTTCTCTGATTTTTATCTCGACGAGTTTACTTTTCAGCATACGGAGCGCCGTTTCTTTGTTTTGCAGCTGGCTTCGCTCTGTCTGACATCCCACGACTATTCCGGTCGGCTTGTGAAGGATTCTGACTGCGGATTCGGTCTTGTTGATGTGCTGACCGCCGGCGCCGCTTGATTTATGCGTCGTGACTTCGATGTCTTCGTCACGTATCTCGATATCGTTAGTATCGTCAAGTTCAGGCGTGACTTCGACAGAAGCAAACGAAGTATGCCGTCTGCCGGAAGCGTCGAAAGGCGACACGCGAACGAGGCGGTGTACGCCGGATTCACTCTTCATATAGCCGTATGCGTTCAGCCCTTCGATCGTGATCGTCGCGCTTTTGATACCGGCTTCTTCACCGTCGAGCCAGTCGACAAGTTTGACTTTAAACCCGTTCTTCTCTCCCCATCTCGTATACATACGGTAGAGCATGAGCGCCCAGTCCTGGGCTTCTGTACCGCCGGCGCCCGGATGGAAAGAAAGTATCGCGTTGTTTTTATCGTATTCGCCGGACAAAAGAACTTCAATATTCAAGCGTTCTATCGTCTCTTCGATGTGCTTTACGTCGCCGAGAAGTTCTTCGGTATTGGAATCGTCGCCTTCTTCAATAGACATCTCGACGAGATCATACGTGTCGTTGACAAGCGTTTTCAGCTTTTCGTAAACGTCGATCTTATCCTTGATGACTTTGAGCTGCTGCAGGTGTTTCGTGGAAGCCGCCTGATCGTTCCAGAAATCCGAGGCTTCCATCTGCGCGTCCATTTCCGCGGCGGTCTTCTTAAGCTCTTCGATCTTTATCGTGATGCCGTACTCTTTGACCTGATCTTTCATTGATGCAAGTTTAAGCTTGGCTTCTTCAAGTTGTATTATCATAATATGTTCCTTTCGTTTATTTGTTTTGATTTCCGTATTATAATAATATAACTCATCGGAAATGTGCGGAAGAATTTGATTTTCTCAGATCCATTCAGGCTTTTGTCTTATAGTATTCTATGCGTTTCTTTACGTCAGGCTCAGCAGCAACGGCTTTATCGGAAAACATAGCGCGGCACAGGCACTTGCTCGCTTCATTTTCCGCGCCGATAAGCGCGTAAGTTGCGTCGACGAGATGAGCGTAAAGCGGGTTGTCGAGCTGGCGGCAGATGAATTCCTGTCTCGGTGAGTTGATGTCTACGCCGCTGATCTGGAACAGATTGTATCTGTCGCAGTATTCCATAACGCGCTTGAGCTGTTCTTCGGTATTTCTCGTGGGCATGTACGTTACGGCGTTGAAACCGAGCTCCTTTAACGTATCGAACAGAAGCGGCAGATAGTCGTCTTCGAATTTCTGCGCTTTCTTATCGCCCGTAACGGAGTCTCCGACGTCGCCGAGATAAGCGTAAGCTGAGATACCGCCGGATCTCTTGCAGAGATCGATATAATCGTAAACAGACGGGCATTCGTCGGTCGCGTCGATATAGAACTTCTCGACCATTTCGGCTTTGAGAGCGCCTAAAATATCATATTCGTAGAACTGCGGCGTTTCTCTGCCGTTTAAAATCTGACCTTCAACTTTTTTGGAGATCGCCACGTGCATTTCATTCTTGAAGAAATCGACTACCGCCTCCGGCGTAGGATATTTCTCCGTAACTTTCTTGGCAAGGGCGAAAAGTACGTGACGTTCGGTTATCGAGCCGCCTTCCGCGGCTTTTGAGATCGGATAAACGTCTTTGTCAAAATCAAGCGACAGCCCGTACGGTTCAACGAGTTTCGTGATGTTTTCACACATCTTGCGGTCGCGCTCGTTTCTTGCCGCGCGGTAAGGTTTCATAAATTCATCGATCATGTCGATGCTCTGATGAGGAATACCGTGTATCGCAACGTAAGCGACAGATTTTTGGTCAGGGTTATTTATTTTTTTGCCGTTTAACGCGGTTTTGCTCATATCCGCGCGGATCTCCATGCCGCAGGTGACGGGCATACCGATTATTTTACCGGCTTCGATGAACTCTCTGATTCCGGAAACTGAATCGTGATCCATTATGCCTGCCGTTTTCAATCCCGCCTGCCACGCCATATACAGCGCTTTTGTGGGCGAATACGGAGAGAATGAATACTGTGTATGGATGTGGTTGTTGACGTAATCTGTCTGCACGGGAGCCGGGAGTATGCCTTCATCCGTAAGCTTTTTGATCTCACGCAGCGCGTCGAGTCTTACGCTGACGTCGTTATCGTTGAGTCTTTCTACAAGATCTTTCATTGCTGTACCTCAATTGAGCATTATCTGACCGCCGGTGACGGGAACCGCCTGTCCGGTCTCGTATTTCTGCTCTACAACGTAAGTTATCGCACGGGCAACGTCAGTAGGCAGACAGCCGCGTTTGATCGGCGTTTTGCTCATATAGAACGCTCTTACGTCTTCTACCGTCTTCGCGCCGGGAACTTTTCCTGCGTTGAGATACTGGACGAACAAGCCTTTTACCGGATCGCTCCACAGCGGACCGTCAAGATAGTTGCCGGGGCAAACTGCGTTTACTTTAATGTTATAATCTATCAACTCGAGCGCGAACGACTGCGTAAGACCGATGCCGCCGAATTTAGAGCCGGCGTATGCGAAGTTCTTATTGGAACCTTCAAGACCGGATTTCGAGTTTACGGTGACGATATCGGCCATGTAAGCCGGATTGAATCTGTGCTGGATCTTCATATATCTGCTCGCGTATTTCGTGCAGAGATAATAGCCCGTATAGTTTATCGCGGTCACGAGTTCGAAACGCTGTTTTGTCATTTCCTCCACGTTGCCGGCAATAGCTATACCCGCGTTAGATACGAATATATCAATACCGCCGTAATTAAGCACGGTCTCTATGAGCAGTTTTTCAACAAGTTCTTCGTTCGACACGTCAACGTCAAGCGCAATAGCTTTGCCTGCGCCGTTCTCCGCGCATATTTCGGAAACGACCGCCGCGGAAAGCTCGGCCTGTTTCGGTATATCGGCAATCACGATATAGGCGCCGTCTTTTGCAAGCTCTTCGGCGATGCCTTTACCGAATCCCTGAGCGGAACCGGTGACGACGGTGATCTTTTCCGAAAGACGTTTTACGCCCGCGCCGGAAAGAGAAACCTTTGAT
Organism: Clostridiales bacterium; assembly: GCA_016281775.1. Lineage (GTDB taxonomy): Bacteria > Bacillota > Clostridia > Oscillospirales > CAG-272 > UBA1248. The sequence continues at coordinate 6,298 of JAEEJH010000114.1, forward strand.
CTGTACGATTCGACTTCCCAGTTGGTTATGAAGTTAATAAGTTCAGTAGAGAGCGGATTGTAACCGCCGAACGATTCCGCATAAACGGCGATCTTGACCATATCGGTGAATACTTCGGCTGCGATCATCGCGTTCTTATGAGTCGTTCCTATCGAGAACATACCGAGATTCTGTACTACGACTATTTTCGGCTTATAACCGTATTTCGCGCTGAATTCTTCAAAACCGGCTTTGATATCGGCGTAGACCTGTTCGATATCACCGCTGTCTTCAACATACAGAGCATACGCTTTGCAGTAGACTATGTGGTCGGGTGAGTAGCTCTTATAAAGCGGTTCAAACGCTTTACGGCTTTGTGAGAATTTGAGTATTTCCGCGTTAGCGGTATAGTAAACGCTGCAGAGATCCTCGGAATACATCATTCTGATCGCCGGAGCGATGAGAGAAGCTCTTTTTCTGTCAGTCTCGACCGGAGAGAGATCGGGAGTTCTGACGACTGCGGCCTTGAGTTTACCCATAACGTCCGCTACCACCTCGTCGAGTTCTTCGACGGTATCGGCGCCGAAGAATATGCCGTGATTTTCAAGGAAAATGACCTGCGGCTGTTTATTTTTCGAGTTTACGTATTCGATAACTGCTTTTCTGCAGTATGCTGCGAGGATATAACCGGGTTTCGTGGAAGGTACCCAAATCGCGTCCGGAAAGAGATTATACATAGCCTCGGGTCCCTGCTTGGAACAGGTGAGACCGTTTACGAGAGCGGGATGAACGTGAAGAACGAATCTTTGGCTCAGAAGATTGTGAAGCAGCGTTTCGACGCTCGGTCTCTTTGATTCTTCGCCTTTGCAGCGAGCGTCCATCATATCTGCCAATACAGCCGCTTCTCTTTCGGCTTCGTCTGCCGGATAAGTTTTCGCCCACATGGCGTCGAGCGCTTTGCGATCCATTTTTACAAACTGCTCGGGTTTGATGGTCGCAAGAGCCGAACCGGAGCCTTTTATAAATAAGAATTCATCTGTTTTAAATGATGTGTTGCCGCCGCCCGCGAGAACAAACTCAGCGTCGGAGCCGTATTTATGAGAAAACTCGGTAAGTTTACAAAGACCTTCGATAATATTCATTGTATATGTTTCCTTTCAGCTTGATCAGATTTTTTTAGCGTGAGCGAGCAGGTATTTTTCCGCCTCGCCGCACCACAGACCGTTGTTTCTCGCAACTATTTCGGCAAGCGCGGCCATCATAGGATCGCTCTCACCGAGTTTTGCCATATCGTCTATAGCGGTCAGCGGCATATCTATATGCGTATAAACGAGTTTTTTGCCGCCGGGGATCTTGTCAAGATCTATTGTTGTCGACACTACGGCGTTGAGACCGCCTATATGAGTGATCATTGCGTTCGGGCTGAGTTTGCCTTCGTTCATAAGCTCTACGTATTCTATCATATCGTCCGTATTGCCGCCGCTCGTACCTACGATATGAGTCGAGCTGTAATGTACGTTATAGAAATTGAACATAGCGGAAAAGTCGGTTCTCGTCGGACCTGCGAAAAAGTTGAGGCATCCGTCCATACCGAGAAGCGCGTCGCCCTGCTCGACGACAGGTTTTACGGGAGCGAATACGAATACGTCGTCAAAGCCCTTGCCGCCGGTAAGGGAAAGAATATATTCGTTTGTATTTTCGGGATATAGATTAGTGTTCGTATTGAGATATACGAGTTTAACTCCGTTTGCAGCCGCGTCTTCGACCGTGTAGATCTTAGCCGCGCGGGCAAGTCTCGCGTCGTCTATATCCGTTATGACGAGAAGGCCCGGACGTCTCGGACCGTGTATCGCATAGTCTATCGCGCCGAGACCCATAGGACCTACGCCGGCGAGTATGGCGCAGTTGCCGCCTTCGACGATACCCATGTTGTGAACGTATTTACCGCGTACCGTATGATAATTGGCATGAAAACCGCCGATTATGCAGGACATAGGTTCGGAGAGGCTGCCGAAGAAGAACGTGTCGCTCTTATACGGAAGCAGGCAGTTCTGTTCCATTACCGCGTCCGGTATGACGACGTAAGTCGCGTCGCCGCCGATATAGTTGAACGAGTAACCCGGCGCCGCGAGCGGATCGTCTTTGAGGTTGAGAGCCGGCTGGATTATGAATCTGTCGCCTTCTTTATATTTATCTGCCCATTTTTTACCTACCTGTTCGATAACGCCGCAGAATTCGTGACCGACGATAACAGGATTTTCCGCTACGTTGTTGGGAACTCTTTTGTGTCCCGCGCCCTGCATAGCGGCCTTGTGCGTCGACATACAGATACTGTCGGAAACGATGCGGGCGAGTATCTCGTCTTCTTTGATCTCGGGCAGATCGAACTCTTCGAGTCTTAAATCGTTGACTCCGTACAGTCTGACAGCTTTTGTTTTCATTGTTTTAACGCTCCTTATAAAACATTTTGTTTGGTCTTAATTAAGCCGCATAAATCGGCATAATATCAATCATCACCTATTTTACTATATATTTTTTGTTTTTGCAATATATAAAAGAAATAATTTTCTTTAAATTTCGTGAATATTTTTAAATAATCTTATAATGAAGACAACTGATGCATATTTAACGGCGTCTTCATAAAAATATTAAAATCTGAACTTGACAAAACGCAAAAAATGTATATAATAGTTTATATTAAAATCCGAAATTATGCATTGTCATATCGGGGCAACGGAGCAATTGAATGAAGAAACCACTACCGAATCATCCTTATCAGGATCTTCTCACGCTTAAAGAACTTGTTTACGTAAACGCAGAACGCTGGGGCGACAAGCCTTTATATATTTATCTCGAAAATAAAGAGAAAAAAACGTATTCGTATAACGATCATAAACGCACTTTCGACGCAGTCGGTACGGCTTTATCGAAGCTCGGTCTTTTCGAATCAACGGTTTCACTTGTCGGCGATCAGCACCCGTACTGGGTTGTCGCTTATCTGACCGTCATTTGCGCGGGCGGCGTTATCGTTCCGCTCGACCGGGAACTCAAACCCGATCAGATGTGCGGTTTTATCGCGTCTACCGAGTCGAAAGCTTTGTTCTGTACCGAAAGAGAGCTTCGCTCGATACTTCCGCTCTCGGATACCATACCGACAGTAAAACACATAATTCTTTTCGGTGAGATATCGGATCCTTCGAATTTACCTGAAGACGACAGAATAGTATTATTCACCGACGTTATAGCTGAAGGTGAAAAAATGCTTGAAGCCGGCGACAGAACGTTTCTTGATTACGTTCGTTCCCCCGGCAGCCTTGCGGCGATTCTATTCACTTCCGGTACTACCGGCACGAGCAAGGGCGTTATGCTCAGTGAATACAATATAGTATTCTCTACGGTTCAGTGCTGCAGGATGATGCACAGCGACGAAACGGACGTGTTTCTTTCCGTACTTCCGATACACCATACGTTCGCGCTTACGACGAATCATCTTTCGATGGCTAATATCGGCGGTACTACGTTCATGAACGACTCGCTCAGGCATACGTTCAAAAACATAACTGAAGTCAAACCCACCGCGCTGATACTCGTACCGCTCTTCGTTGAAACGATGCATAAAAAGATTTGGGACAGCATCAAGAAGAACGGTAAGGAAAAGCAGGTACGCGCTCTTATGAAGATGTCTGACGCGATGCTCAAGACCGGCATAGATATGAGGCGCAAGCTTTTCAGTCAGATCATCGGCGCATTCGGCGGCAATCTCAAATATATCATCGTCGGCGGCGCTCCGCTCGACCCGCAGTACATAAGAGACTTTGAATCGTTCGGTATTACGGTGCTTGAAGGCTACGGTATAACCGAATGCTGCCCGCTGATATCCGTAAACCCGTTTACATGGCGCAAGATCGGTTCAGCCGGCGCTGTCGCATACGGTATAGACGCAAGGATCGAAGCTGACGAAGGTGAGACAGAAGGTGAGATCGTCGTATCCGGCGGCAACGTTTTTATGGGTTATTATAAAAACGAAGAAGCGACAAGAGAGGCTTTCACTTCGGACGGCTGGTTCAAAACCGGCGATATCGGTCATATAGATAAAGATAATTTCGTTTATATAACCGGAAGAAAGAAAAACGTTATAATAGCATCCAACGGTAAAAACGTGTATCCGGAAGAACTTGAAGAATACGCACAGAAGATCCCGTATATCAAAGAAATTGTAGTTATAGGCAGAAAGAATGAAAACGGTACCGTTATCACCGCTCTTGTCTACCCCGACCACGACGCTTACCCGGATTATTCGAATGAAGTTTTTTATGAGAAGATATATTCTCATATTAACGAAATAAACAAAGGTCTTCCCGCTTTCAAACACATAGACGCGCTTGAAATACGCGACACCGAGTTTGAAAAAACGACGACCAAAAAAATCAAACGCTTCTTGTTGAAGTGATTACGGAGGTACACAAATGTTTGAAGAATTTAAGCAGGTTCTCGTTGAGAAGCTCGAGATAGACGGTGATCTTATCAAGCCGGAATCCAGTCTCGTAAACGATCTCGGTATCAATTCCATCGAGCTCGCCGATCTTATTTTCATATTTGAAGATAAGTATAACATTGATATCGAAGACGACGACATTCAGAAGTTTATTACCGTAGGCGACGTCGTCGGTTATTTGGAAAGTATTTTAAATAAATAAAGGAGAAAACAAAATGAAAAAAACACTTGCGCTTCTGATCTGCGCTCTGTTTGTTCTCACGGCTTTTCTTGCTTGTACTCCGAAGGAGCCCGATAATCCCGCAGGCACTTCGGCATCCGACACAAAAAAGATCGCCGATCAGACAGAAGTTCAGACAGTAGAACCTGTCACGGAAGATGCCGGTGATTTCCAGATCGATCAGGATATTGCCGACAGAAAATCCGAATTTGAAGGTTACACTCTCCGCATCCTGGCTGCCGAAAACACGAGCGACTGGCCGGCCGACGACCTCTACAGAGAAGAAGATTCTGACGAAGCTCTCGATTCCGCTATTTATAACAGAAACCTTAACGTTAAGGAAAAATACGGTTTCGATATCGAGGTCATAGGCTCCTCTACTCCGAGCGCCGATATGAAGCTCGCCATCAACACCAACGACGATTCATACGACGTTGTCGTTTATACGGGTCACGAAATGTGTGTTGACGCGCTTTCAAACAGCTTCCTCGACCTCACGCAAGTCGATACGATCAACCTCAAGAAGCTTTACTGGGACCAGGCGCTGTTCGACGGACTCAACATCGACGGTAAGCTGTTCTACGTAACCGGCGACATTTCTACCAAAGCTGCCGCAGGTACGTTCATCTGCATCTACAACAAGAAAGTAGCTGCTGACCACGACTATGAAGGCGACGTTTTCTACGACATGGTGGAAAACAAGCAATGGACTCTTGATAAGCTCATTGAGATCGCCAAAGAGATCAAATATGACGACAGAAACGGCGACTCCAAAGTCGGCGTTGAAGACTTCTACCCCCTTGCTATACAGAGAGAAGACTATCTCGCGTTCTTCTTCGGCGCGGGCGGCCATATCATTACAAGAGATGAAAACGGAATGCCGATGTACGGTCTCAACGCTCTCGGCAACAAGACGGCTGAGATCGTAGACAAGATCTACGCCCTCACCAAGAAAGATAATCAGTCGATCGACGCGCACGATCACCTGAACGAACCGCCGTTTTCCGACGGTAACGGCTTCGCCAGCTCGGCGGCTTTCAAAGAAGACCGCGCTCTGTTCTACTTCACCAACGCTTCCAACATTATCGGTCTGCGTGATATGGAAAGTGATTTCGGCGTTCTTCCGATGCCAATGTACGATGATAAGCAGGAAGGTTACTACTGCTACGTTTACTGGAGCGCATGCCTGTTTGCGATACCTTGCATAATGGAAAGCAGATCCGAATTCATAGGCTTTGCACTTGAGGCTATGGCTGATGAATCGCACAAAATACTTACTCCCGCATATTATGAAGTGACGCTCAAAACGAAAGGTCAGCGCGACTTCAGATCGCAGGAAATGTTTGATATCGCCTGCAGAAACAGAGTATGGGATCTCGGATATACAGGCAGTATGTCGCTCAGCAATATAGGCGACCCGAAGCTTGTTGATCTGATAAAAGCCGGTTCCGGTAAAATCGCAAACTTCAATAAGACTAATGAAAGAGCCGTCAAAAAAGCTCTTGACAAGCTGCTTGCGGCATATAACAAGACCTGATAAAAGCGAATAAAAGAATTAAGCCCTGCTTATGCAGGGCTTATCTTTTTGTCAGTTATGACATTTTTTCGGTGAGCTGTTCTCCGCCGAGAAGATGGAAATGAATGTGTTTTACACTCTGACAACCGTACTTTCCGACGTTTGTCACTATGCGGAACCCGTTTTCAAGTCCGAGTTCTTTTGCGATCTTTGCCGCGGCTTCAAATACTCTGCCGACGATCATACTGTTCTCCGCCGTTATATCCGCCGCAGACTCGATATGTGTCTTCGGAACGATCAAAATATGTACGGCGGCCTGAGGGTTGATATCGTGAAAAGCGTAAACGCAATCGTCTTCGTATACTTTTTTAGACGGTATCTCGCCTTTTATGATTTTACAGAATATGCAGTCCGACATTATTCTTTTTTGAGCGCGTCTCTGATCTCACGGAGAAGGAGAACTTCTTCGCTGGGCTCAGGCTCGGGAGCGGGTTCGGGTTCGGGAGCGGGCGCTTCGACTTCTTCTTTCTTCTTCGCTTTTTCGGCTGCTTCTTTGGCTTTAATAATAGCGCGCAGAACGAGGAAGATGCAGAGAGCGACGAGTAAGAAGTCGACTATCGTCTGGATCCATGAGCCCCATAAAATTGCGACTTCGGCGACTTCAGCGGTCGTTTCGGTAGCCGGAACGGCTTCTACGAGGACCGTCTTGACATTTTCAAGGCTTACACCGCCGGTGAGAAGGCTTATGACAGGGTTGATGATGTAATTGACGAGACCGGTAACGATCTTACCGAACGCTCCGCCGATAACAACGCCTACTGCCATGTCAATGATGTTGCCTTTGGAGATGAAAGCTTTGAAGTCTTTGAAAAACGTGGATTTTGCCATTGTGTTTTCCTCCTTATATATTTAATAAAATTTCGGATACTTTTTCAAGCGCTTCGGGTATCTTCTCTCCGAAACGTACTCCGGACGTCGCGCTGTCGGGTCTGCCGCCGCCTCCGCCGCCTACTATATCTGAAAGTGCTTTCAGTATGCTGCCGGCGTTTGCGCCGTTTTTAACGGCGTCAGCGCCCGCGCATGCAACGAGATTGTATTTGCCTTCGATGCATACGGATATAACGGCGACTGCGTCAGGATCAGCCTTGATCTTGTCGCAGACTCCGCGAACAGCGTTAACGGAAAGACCTTCCGTCTGACCGGTTATAAGCGTAAATTTGCCGACTTTTCGTTTACCGTTTATTATTGAGTCGATCGCAGACGCGGCGAGCTTGTCGTTCAGTTTTTCACGTTCGGTCTTCTCTGTTTTTAGCTCCGTCATAAGCTGAGCCGCACGTTTTGAAATGTCATGCGGGTTCTGTATCTTCATCTCGCGGGCGGTATCTTCGATGAGCGAAGACTGCTCTGCAATGAATTCAAGCACGCCTTTGCCGGTCGTACCTTCGATACGTCTTACGCCGGACGCAACAGACGATTCCGATATGATCTTGAACAAACCGGCTTCCGCCGTATTCTTAAGATGAGTACCGCCGCAAAGTTCAGTCGAGAAATCGCCCATTTTTACCATTCTTACGACTGAACCGTATTTTTCTCCGAAGAGAGCCATGGCGCCCGCTTTCTTCGCAGTTTCTATATCTGTTTCGACGGTCTCAACGCTTAGCGCGTTCAGTATCTGTTCGTTTACTATACATTCTACGCGGCTGATCTCTTCTTTCGTCATTGCCGTGTAATGTGAAAAGTCAAAGCGTACGCGGTTTTCATCTACGTATGACCCGGCTTGCTCAACGTGATTACCGAGTACCTGACGCAGAGCCGCCTGAAGCAGATGCGCCGCGCTGTGATTGCGTCTTATCGCCGCTCTTCTTTCAGTGTTTATTGAAGCGTGAACAGTATCGCCTACTGAAACAGAGCCCTCGCAAACCTGACCGATATGCAGATAAATGCCGTCGTTTGTCTTTTTTGTATCTGTTATTTCAATTTTCAAACCGTCTGAAGAGATAACGCCGGTGTCGCCTACCTGACCGCCGCCTTCGCCGTAGAACGGAGTTTTGTCAAGTATTAATATAACTTTGCCTTCGCTCTTTGTTCCGGTCGCCTCGTTTGAATCCGCGTCAATCAGCGCGAGTACTTTTGCTTCGCATTCGTTCTCGGTATAACCGACGAATTCGGTTTTTGTATTGACGTCGCCGAGATCGAGCGTCTCGGTCGCCCAACCGAAATCGCCTTTGTCAGCTCTGGCTTTTCTCGCTCTCTGCTTCTGTTCGTTCATAAGAGCCGTAAAGCCTTCTTCATCGATCTTCAAGCCTTTTTCTTCCGCGATCTCACGCGTAAGATCGAGCGGGAAGCCGAACGTATCGTTGAGCTTGAATACTTCGTCGCCGGGGAGCGTGTCGCCGCCGTCGGCTTTTACTTTATCGATCATGGCGCCGAGTATTTCCGTACCTGCGTCGATCGTTTTGGAGAACTTCTCTTCTTCGATGGATATGATCTTTTTGATATACTCGAGTTTTTCGGTCAGTTCCGGATAAGCGGTGAGATTCTCATGCGCTACGACCGGAACTATGTCGGATAAGAATGTACCTTTGATACCGAGCAGCTTGCCGAATCGCGCCGCGCGGCGAAGCAGCCTGCGAAGAACGTAGCCTCTGCCTTCATTTGACGGAACAACACCGTCGCACACGAGGAAACACGTGCTTCTGATATGGTCGGTGATAACGCGAAGAGCGACGTCTTTTTGCTCGTCGTCGCCGTATTTTACGCCGGCTTTGTCGCTGATCGCCTTCATTATATTTTGTATCGTATCGACTTCAAACAGATTGTTTACGCCCTGCATTACTACTGCGAGCCTTTCAAGGCCCATACCGGTATCGATATTAGGGTGTGAAAGAGGCGTATAATTGCCGTTGCCGTCGCCGTCGAACTGGGTGAAAACGAGATTCCATATCTCAATGATCCTGTCGCAGTCGCACGCTACGCCGGCGCAGTCCGGCTTACCGCAGCCGAAGCCTTCGCCGCGGTCAAAGTGTATCTCTGAACACGGACCGCAGGGACCGGAACCGATCTCCCAGAAGTTATCGTCTTTACCGAGTCTTACTATACGGTCGGCGGGTACGCCGTTCTGTTTGTTCCAGATCTCGAACGCTTCGTCGTCTTCCTCATATATTGTCACCCAAAGTCTGTCTTCCGGGATTTCAAGAACTTTCGTAAGATATTCCCACGCCCAGGCGGTCGCTTCTCTTTTGAAGTAATCGCCGAACGAAAAGTTGCCGAGCATTTCGAAGAAAGTGCCGTGGCGCGCCGTTTTGCCCACGCGTTCTATATCGGGCGTACGTATACATTTCTGGCACGTCGTCATTCTGTGACGCGGCGGCTCTTCTTCGCCTTTGAAGTATTTTTTAAGCGGAGCCATACCGGCGTTTATAAGAAGCAGGGATTTGTCGTCAGCCGGCGGTATAAGAGGAAAACTCTTATGGCGCAGATGCCCCTTGCTTTCGAAAAACGACAGGTACGATTCACGCAGATCGTTTAATGAAGTCCATTTCATAGTTAAACCTTCCGATTAGAATTTAACGATATTATAGCAAGTTCAGACAAAAAAATCAAGGGCTATTCAATATATTTATAAAAAAATATTGAAAAAACCGATTTTTGATGATACAATGACAAAAAATGATGAAGGAGCTTATATGAAATACGTTTACGAAGCCGATATACTGCTTCCGAAATTCCGTCTCGACGCTGACAAAATGAGCAGATATGCGACTATAGCCTGCGATCAGTTCACGTCGGAACCGGAATACTGGGATCAAGTAATGGAAATTACGAAAGGCGAGATAAGCACGGTCAACGCCGTACTACCGGAAATATATCTCGATTCTCTGTACGATAATAAGGATAATATTATATCGTATATGGAATCGCTGTTATCAGATACGTTTGCCGAATATAAAAACAGTATGATATACTGTGAAAGAACGCTGCCTTCAAACGGCAAAGTACGCCACGGTATAATTGCCGCGATAGACCTTGAGGACTACGATTTCAACAAAGGCGCACATCTGCCGATAAGATCCTCTGAAGAGACAGTAAAAGAACGTATACCGGCGCGCGTAGCTATAAGAAACGGAGCGCCTATAGAGTTTTCGCACGTTCTGATGTTCTACAATGATCCCGAAAACAGACTGAATTCTTATCTTTTCGCACACAAAAAATCATTTGAGACGGCGTATGATTTCGATCTTATGCTCGGTTCCGGCAATATAAAAGGTTATTTCATTAGCAACGATGCAAAAGAATTTGTAAACGCCGTAATATCGGCTGAAGGCAAGGGGGCGTCGCCTCTCGTAATGACCGTCGGAGACGGCAACCATTCACTCGCCGCGGCAAAAACTTGCTATAATAAACTGAAAGAGCTGTACGGTGAGAAAGCCAAGAACATGAAAGCGCGTTACGCGACGGTTGAACTAGTCAATATTCATGACGAAGCGATAGAGTTCGAACCTATATACAGACTTATCAAAAACTGTTCTCCCGAATCATTTATCAAATATTTTGCCGATTACTGCGGGGCTGATGAAGAAGAGACCGAGGGTTCGTTTGAATATACCGTGACGGGCGCCGGGGTCGAAAAGAAGATTTACATTCATCATCCTAAAACTGCTCTGCCGGTCGGCGATATACAGATCGCCGTTGACGAATTCTTAAAGAGCCGGCCTGAATGTAAAGTCGATTATATACACGGTGCCGATTCACTAAGAAAGCTCGCGTCATCCGGTATAAACACCGGCATAATGTTCGAAGGTATGAAAAAAGACGAACTGTTTGCTGCCGTGATCAAAGACGGAGCGCTTCCGCGTAAAACGTTTTCAATGGGGGAGGCAAAAGACAAACGCTTCTATCTTGAGAGCGCGCGGATAAAATGAACATAAAAAAGTTCCCTTTCGGGAACTTTTTTATCAGAGTTTATCGTACTGCTTTATGATCTTCCTTATACCGCTGTTGGCTCTCTTTTCGGCTTTCTGGAACGCGCCGTCCCAGCCGCTGGATCCCTGTTCTACGAGCTGACGAAACATATCCGCAAGACCTATTGACGATGAATAGATATAACCGACGTCGTAAGTACGAGACTGCAGTATTATATCGATCATTTCGGAAGAGTCAGGGTCACGCGATTTCTTACGTTTGAGCGTTACTTCGTAGTAAGCCGGCGTTACGTAAATGTAAGAATACAGAGCCATAGCTTCGATTATCGTAGCTATTTCTTCTTTTTTCTCTTCGGGCGTGTTAGCGGGTATCGAGATCATGGAACCGACGCCGTCAACGTGCGTTCTGTATTCCGGCTGCTTTTCGTCGTATTTGGGCGTCGGGAGTACGCCGTAGTCGTATTCCATATCGCTGAGGTTTACTATGTAGCTCAGAACTTCGGAATAGAACAGAGCGTGGTTTTCCATAAACATATTCTTTGTGACGACAGGGTCACGAGAGAAATAAGTTATATGAGAATCCGAAACGGTCTTTTTGCACCACTCGAGAATGTTTGTGATTTTTTCCGCATTTGACTTAAGACCGCAGATTATTTCAGGCGTGCCGTCGGTGACTTTTACGGTCGTCATGTCGCAGGTATACAAGAAGTTGGTAAGACCGCCGCCGTTTGTGGTAATAAACCCGTAATACGCGCCGTCGTCATATTCGCCCGATACGGGATTGGGGCGCGATACGTCTGAACACGATACCAACTCATAGAATTTGTCAAGCGTCCAATTCCCTTCGTTTACGAGTTTGTACGGTTCTTCAAGGTCGAAATCAACTATCAGCTTTTTGTTGAAAAGCAGTATCCACGTGACGTCGTTATCGAGAATGTTGATATCGCCGTTCATAAAGTAGACTTTACCGTTGATCTCACAGTCGCGCAGCGTGCCGGGGTCCCACCACGGCTGATCGAGATTGAGAGTCTCGGACAGTTCAAGGAAGTTGAGCAGATAACCGTTCTGCGCAAGTAAACCTGTTCCGGGGCCGTTTGCCATGATCAGATCGTAAGAATGCGTATTAGCTTTGTTGTCTTTCTGCGCTTCGCTGTTAACGTCGACAACGGCGTGTTTGACGATCGTTACGCCGAATCTGTCGAATAAAGCTGTGTTCCTGAGATATACAGCGTTGTCGATAGGTTCATCGCTTGCGTTTTCGACCCAAATTTCTTTTTCGGAGTTACCGACGCCCTGCATACAAAGAATGGTGAACTCTCTGTTATACTTTGTTTCACCGAGTTTTTCAAGATAAGGTTCGGCGATTTCCGCTTTGGTAAGCTCCCTGGTCTCTTCAGGTTCGACTGTAGTGAGGTTTTGAGTCTGCTGTTCCGGAGCTTTGGTGTCGGTTTTATTGCCGTTTGGATCCTTTTCGGCGCAAGCGGCAAGACACGCAAGAACGAAAAGCAAGATCAAAAGTGCGCTAAGTACCTTTTTCATACTCTTCTCCTTAGTTTTTATTTGTATATTTGCCTTTGTCGGCAGTAAGTCCTATATCGACCGCTCTTCCTGCGCCTATAACGACGCACGTTTCAGGCGACTGTGCAACTCTTGCGGGCAGCCCGGTCACTTTTTTGATAAGGTTATCAAGACCGTAGATCTGACATCCGCCGCCGGTGAGCACTATGCCCGTTTTTGCTATATCCGAAACGAGCTCCGGCGGTGTTTTTTCTATAACGGAACAAATAGCTTCAATGATCTTTGTTATCGGGTCTTCGAGAGCTTCGGTCATGTCGTAAGAATTGAGTTCGACTGACTGCGGAGTACCGGAATTGAGATTCTTGCCCTTGACGTTCATCGTCATCAGATCGTCCCGGCGCCATACGGAACCGATCTTGATCTTTACTTCTTCCGCGGTGTGCTCGCCTATAAGCAATGAATATCTGTTTTTGATATATTTCATGACGGCTTCCGTCATGGCGTCGCCGGCTGTTTTTACAGAAGTGGAAAGAACTGCGCCGCCGAGAGAAATAACGGCAATATCAGTTGTTCCGCCGCCGATATCCACGACCATGCTGCCTACAGGTCTCATAATATCGATACCGGCTCCGATAGCTGCGGCCACAGGTTCGTCGATAAGAAGCGGGTCCTTCGCGCCGGCTTCTACCGCCGCGTCGCGAACTGCGAGCTCCTCGACGTCTGTGATGACGCTTGGTACCGCGATCGTGATATTGGGCGGCGTGATCATTTTGCCGCAGCCTTTTCTTATGAACTTCTGCATCATAAGCATCGTATGGCGGTATCTGCTGATAACGCCTTCGCGTACGGGCTTTACGACTTCAATATTATCAGGAGCTCTGCCGATCAGATCCTGCGCTTCTCTACCGACTTTTATTATTTTATTCGTATATTTGTCAACCACCAGCACGCTCGGTTCGTTTAAGACCACACCTTTTCCCTTTATATAGATAAGGACGGTGGACGTGCCGAGGTCCATCGCAATATTCTGTCCCATTATTTCTTATAAGTAACGTATTTATATTTTGTGCCGTCGGCATCGGTGAAAGTTTCGCTCTCGTCGGCTATATACCATTCGTCGAGTTCATCGAGATTCGGTATGAAAACGTCGGCTTCGAATTCCCTGTCTATTTTCGTAATGTACGCGGTATCGCAGTAGGGCAGAAGTTGATTATATACGGAAGCTCCGCCGATAACGAAAACGTCTCTGTCTCTTATCTGTGAAGCGAGATCCACGGCTTCGTCGATACCGTGCACTACGACAGCGCCTTCGATTTCTATTTCCGTCGGATAAAGCACGATGTTCATTCTGTTTTTTAAAGGTTTGCTGCAGGGCAGCGATAAAAGCGTGTTATAACCCATTATAACGGCGTTGCCTGTAGTAAGCTCTTTGAATCTCTTTAAATCGGCGGATATTCTTATCAAAAGGTCGCCTTTGTAACCGATAGCCCAGTTTTTATCTACCGCTACGATCAATTTCATTTTATGCTCCTTATTCCGCTACGGGTATCTTATGATTGAATTCAGAATACTGATAGTTTTCCAGTACGAAACTGTTTTTCGTAAAGTCGTAGAAGTTTTTAATATCAGGATCGAGTATGAGCTTCGGCGCCGGGTATTGTTTGTTCTGAATAACTTCTTCGGTAAGAGGTATATGTCTGTCGTAAAGATGAGCGTCGGCTATGACGTGTACGAACTCTCCGGGTACGAGATCAGACACCTGAGCGAACATCATGACCAGCAGCGCATACTGAGCAACGTTCCAGTTGTTTGCCGTAAGCATATCGTTAGAACGCTGATTAAGTATCGCGCACAATCTGTTACCGCTGACGTTGAAGGTCATACTGTAAGCGCAGGGGTACAGAGCCATTTCGGACAGATCGGCGTGATTATATATATTCGTCAGTATCCTTCTGCTTGATTTGTTATGTTTAAGGTCGTACAAAACTCTGTCGACCTGATCGAACATACCTTCTTTATATTTGTGCTTGATGCCGAGCTGATAACCGTACGCTTTGCCTATCGTACCGTTTTCGTCAGCCCACTGATCCCAGATATGACTGCCGAGCTCGGATATCTTGTTCGATTTTTTCTGCCATATCCAC
>JAEEJH010000115.1 GCA_016281775.1 Clostridiales bacterium
ACGGGAATTTTGTTTTTCAACCGCCCCGAGCAGGAAAGGAGAAAAAAATCATGAAAGAAAAACAAATCCCTTACAAGATCTACCTCGAAGAAAGCGAACTCCCCAAAGCGTGGTACAACCTGCGTGCCGACATGAAAAACACACCGGCGCCTCTGCTCAATCCGGGCACGATGAAGCCGATGAGCGCGGAAGAACTCGAACAGGTATTCTGTAAAGAGCTCGTAGCACAGGAGCTCGACGACACGACGCCGTTTATCCCGATACCGACGGATATCAGAGATTTCTACAAGACCTACCGTCCGGCGCCGCTCGTAAGAGCATATTATCTCGAAAAACTGCTCGGCACTCCGGCGAAGATCTACTACAAGTTCGAAGGCAACAACACAAGCGGCAGCCACAAGCTGAATTCCGCTATCGCCCAGGCGTTTTACGCGAAGAATCAGGGTCTGAAAGGCGTTACGACCGAGACCGGCGCGGGCCAGTGGGGCACGGCGCTCTCGATGGCGTGCGCGTTCCTCGGGCTCGACTGCAAAGTGTTCATGGTAAAAGTATCGTATGAACAGAAGCCGTTCCGCCGCGAGGTCATGAGAACGTTCGGCGCGAGCGTCACGCCTTCTCCGTCCATGGAGACCAACGTAGGCAGAGCGATAAACGAACAGTTCCCGGGCACGACCGGCTCGCTCGGCTGCGCGATATCCGAAGCGGTCGAGGTCGCCGTATCCAACCCCGGTTACAGATACGTTCTCGGCAGTGTGCTCAATCAGGTGCTTCTGCATCAGTCGGTCATAGGTCTCGAATGCAAGACCGCGATGGATAAATACGGCGTAAAGCCCGATATCATCATCGGCTGCGCCGGCGGCGGTTCCAACCTCGGCGGTCTCATCGCTCCGTTCATGGGCGAAAAACTGCGCGGCGAAGCCGATTACCGTATAATCGCGGTAGAACCGGCGTCATGCCCAAGCTTTACTCGCGGCGTTTATGAATACGACTTCTGCGATACCGGCAAGGTATGCCCGCTCGCAAAAATGTATACGCTCGGCAGCAGCTTCATCCCGTCGGCAAACCACGCGGGTGGCCTGAGATTCCACGGTATGAGCCCGATACTCTCACAGCTTTATCACGACGGATATATGGAGGCGGTCAGCGTGGAGCAGACGGCTGTGTTCGCCGCTGCGGAGCAGTTCTGCCGCATCGAGGGCATACTCCCGGCGCCCGAAAGCTCGCACGCGATAAAGGTCGCAATAGACGAAGCGCTCAAATGCAAAGAGACCGGCGAAGAGAAGACGATACTGTTCGGTCTTACCGGCACCGGTTATTTCGACCTCGTCGCGTATCAGAAATACAACGACGGCGTGATGAGCGACACCATCCCGACAGACGAAGAGCTTGAAAAATACGTGGCTAACCTGCCCCGTCCCACGAAAACGATGTGATCAAGGGAGCTCAATATGCAGATAAGAAATATAATTCCGGAAAAAGACCTCGATAAAACGCTTATGATATGGAACGGCGTATGTAAGGCGGGCGGTTTTTACAAGCCGTTCGAAAAGGCGGCGTTTCAACAGCATTTATTTGAAAATCCGGTATTTATTGAAAACTGCGCTTTCATAGCCGAAGCCGACGGTATACCCGTCGGCTTCGCCTGCGGTTATACAAGGCGCGAAGATATAGCCGATCCGTCAAAACCCGGTTACTGCAATACCGTCGCTGTGCTTCCGGAGTACAGGAACAAAGGGGTCGGAGAGGCGCTTTTGTCCGCGGTCGAAGAGTATTTCCGCTCGGTCGGCAAAAAGTCGGTCAAATGCGTATACGTCAATTCCGTGCCGTGGCCGTGGTATATACCGGGTACGGACGGTCACGATCATCCCTGCGCTCCGGCGCTGCCGGTCAATTCGGACGAGTATCTGTTCTTTTTGCATAACGGATACGCCGTGAACGGATTTATGGACGCGTTCCATCTGCCCCTGTCCGAATATGAAATGCCCGAAAAAGTGAAGGCGAAAATGAAAGAAAACGAAGAGCGCGGATATAAGATAGAGTTTTACAGAGAGGGATACCATTACGGTCTCGAAGAGTTTTACAAAAACATAAATCATCCGTCTTTTGAAGGCGCGATAAGAGCGAATCTGAATAAAGAAAAACCCGATCCGTTTCTCGTCGTGTCTTATAACGGCAGAGTCATGGGCTGGACCGGAGCGATGTATACGGAGCCTTCGGGCAGAGCGCATTTCGACGGAATAACCGTCGATCCGCAGGTGCGTGGCAGAGGTCTCGGCAAGGCGCTTTTCTGTACGCTCTGTGAAAAGTCGAAGGAATTCGGGTCGAAATTCATGACGTTTTACACCGGTCTTGACAACCCCGCGAGATATATCTATCTGTCCGCGGGATTCAAGATCGCACAGACGTTTGCGATGATGAAAAAGGAGCTGTAAAATGGCGAAAACCATACTTGCTATAGGCGCGCACATCGGCGACGCCGAGCTGACATCCGGCGGGATAATGGCGGCTAACGCCGTCGACGGCGGCAAAAACTTCACTCTAGCTCTGACCGCCGGCGAACGCGGAAATCCGAAAGATATGACTCCGGCGGAATACAGAGTCCGGAAAGTCGCCGAAGCCGAAGCGTTCGCTATGCTTATGAACGGCAAAGCGTACGTTCTGGATCATCCCGACGGCGAGCTGCCGAACGGCGAAGAAGTAAGATACGAGGTCGCAAACGTCATACGCGAGGTGCGCCCCGACGTTATCGTCACGCACTGGAAAAGCACGATGCACAAGGACCACAACAATACGCATCTTATCGTACCGGACGCAAGATTTCTCGCGAGCGTCGTCGAATGCGACAGGATCAAGGGCGAACGCCGTTAC
>JAEEJH010000116.1 GCA_016281775.1 Clostridiales bacterium
CTGCCAGACGGTCGTCCCGCATAAAGGATCGTCGAAATAGCGCTCTATCGCCACGTTCGTGCCGAACAGATATATCTTCTCGCCGTTGAGTCTCGCGTAGTGCGTTTGAGGATCGAAATCGAACGTTCTCATACCGAATCTCACGGAATACGTATCGGTCGGCGTTCTGACCTCTACGCGGTACAAAAACGGATTATCCGGCGTCCAGCGTTTTTCTTTTGTGTAGTTATCGAGTTTTATACCTTGAACGAGCTGTTCTTTACCCGTGATCTTCTTTTTTATCTCCGCGGCTTTTACATCTTCAGAAGACGCCTTGCCGTTTTTGATAACGCCTTGTTCGTAAACCGCGACGGTGATCTCCGTATCGCATTCTTCGTTCAGTCTTATCCTGACGTCAAGCGTACCGTTTTCGACGTCGGGCGATGTCTGTATTGCTTCGATATACGTTTCGCCGGTGAATATCAGTTTAACGGAACCTGTGAAACCGGGTTCGTCTTCCGTTGATTCTCCGTCGAACAAAACGTGCGCCTTGTCGTTTTTGCCGTTATACTGATGCGACCACGAGCCGCGCATAACGGCTATTTCGTTTTCACCCTGTTTGAGAAATCCGGTTATGTCCGTGTACGAATGAGAGTAGTTGTATTCGTATTTCCCGGCAAAACTGCCGTTTACGTATATGTATCTGCCGTATTCCGCGGAGCCGATATATAAAAGAGCTTTGCCTGACGGAACATTTTCAAGCACGACGGTCTTCTTGTACCATACCGCTTTGCCGGAATAAGAGCCGCCCGGTATCGCCGCGGAATGATATAATCCCGGTACGGGTATCGAGTTGACGAAATCGTGATCCGGTACGGCGTCGGGCGCATTATCCGTCTGCTGAGACTCGCTCACGTCAAAAGCCCAAATACCGTCGAGCGATACGGTGAGGCGTTCGCCTTCGGCTCTGTTGCCGTTTATCCTTACGGTCTCCGGCTCGGGGACGAAATCTGCCGAGACCGCGCCGAGCTCGACCGTACCCGAAATGCACTGCAGCGTCAATTCGTCGCCGCCGGAAAAATCTTTCGTTCTGACGCCTTCTTTTGAAAACGTCCTCATTCCGCTGTCGGAAAGCTCGAGAAGCCCCGCCGTCTCGCCGTTTTTGAGTATCTTTACCGACGCGTTTTCGGAACAGTATGAAAGACTTATAACGTTGTAATTTCCCGTTCCCGGCGCTTTGAATTTTACCGCGTCTCCGGTTTTCATAAGCAGACTTTTCGCGTACGGCGCCATTATATCGTCGGACGCTTTGTCAGACAGGACGGAAGCCGGTAAAGTATTTCCGGGAGGCACGTCCGCCGACGCCTCGCTTGTTATCCACAGGCAGTCCAGATTGACGTCGATATTCGGCTTTATCTGTATATCGGCGCCGTCGGGAATGTAAACTATCGGCGAGGTCGCGATATAAGACGATTTCATCTCCCACGAATTCGACGTTGAAAACGGTATAGCCCCGACGTATCTGAAATCGTCCTCGCCGGGATAACGTATAAACAGATCGATTGTATCCGTAAAATGCGTGGCGTAGGCGATATGTATCACGTTGCCCTCCGATGCGTTATAAAAGCGGAAATACTTGCCGCCGGTGCTTCCGGCGACGGCTTTGCTCGAGGCGTCGCCGTCCGTCAGTCTGGGCGCTGAGATCTTTCTTCCGTTTTTGTCAAAGATCTCCGCGTCCTCGCATTCGAACCGTGAATTGCGCGTAACCGACGAAGCCGACGTCATCAACGCCGGCTGGATCGTGAGCAGCGAACATAATACAGCAGCGGCAATTTTCAAAATTCTGTTTTTCATATACACGTCCTTTGCCGTTTTTTTGTATTATATCTTAATTACTCCTTTTTGTCAATATTCGCCGTAAAGGTCTTCGAGCGCCGGTAAAGCGTTTTCTGTACTGCTTTCGGTTATGATCGCGGTCCCCGCTTCATTCTGAACGTAATTCAGACCGGCGATATATGCCGCGGCGTTCAGCGGTACGTAGAGCACGCCGTTTTTGACGTAAGGCGCGACGGGTATCCGGTAAGTGTCTTTTCCGCATATCACGTCGGTCTTGCCGTCCTCGAATATAAAGGTCTTGTCCTTATACGTTACCTCCGCCCTGCCGCCGTTTGCCGCAGAATTCATATCCTTGACGATATCGAGCGACGCGACGGGAACGAACAGTCTGTTTTTATACATCACGGGCAGTACCGCCGTATCGGCTTCGTAAACCGGAACGGTCTTTCCGTCGGATAACGCGTAAGGTCTGCTTGCCGTAAACGAAGCGCCGCTGCCGACGACCGTTTTGACGTTATCGGTAAGCTGCGTTTCTTCCGCAGTCGTTCTGTACGCATAGTTGAATCTTGCGTTAGGCGCGGCGTCGCCCTTGTCAAGAAACTGCATTATTTCGCCGTCCGGTACGGAGTTATCCGCCCATTTGAAATTGAAATCGCCGTTAATGCCGCCAAGCTTGTTATCGATAGCGATAACGACGTAATTTTCGCCGATGAATATATCCGCCTCTCCGGCTTTTTCAAATTCGAATTTTCCGTCTTTGAATTTCTCGACAGAAGCTTTGCCGTTTTCGGCTGCGCGGTTTATGATCAGATCGTAACCGTACCAGCCCGTTTTGATATTCGAATCGGAATCTATGAACAGATTCATCCATTGCTCACCCTCGGGCGCAGTGAGTTTATCCGCGCAGACGGCGAGGAAATACGTTTTTTCCGCCGTTTTCGATACTTTTGCGGTCATTATATCGTTTCTGCCGCTGTTGTCTTTATAGCTTACGAGTCCGCCGTTGCCGAGACTGTCGCGGTGGATCGTGTCGCCCGTCGTATCGCGGTATTCGGGCCATACGTCAGCCCACTGTGAAAGCCCTCCGTCAAGCGTTATTCCGTGCTGACCCGAAGCGGCGGGAGCCGTACGGCTGCCTTTGAATTCGCGAAGGAATTTCGCGAGCTGATAATAATAGTTGTCGCCGAAGCCGCCCTTCATAGGCTCTATGTCGCGGCTGAATTCGGGGTTGAAGCAGTCGACGTAATAGCTTTCCGACCACGAAATATAAGTGTTCGCTATCGTCGGGTGACCGTTGCCTTCCCAGCGTCCAGCCGCCCATTCGTTCCATTCCGTTATAAGAAGCACGAACGGATCGGCTTCCGACGCCGTCTTCATCTGCTCCGCAAAGTACAGCCCTTCTCCCGTGGTCGGCAGATTGAACTGAAAATCGTCCTTCGTTCCGTCGGGAAGCGTGATGACTTTCGGCTGTTTTTTGTTTGAAAAGCTTCTGCCCATGCTTGTGTTTGCAAGAACCGCGGCAGAAATAGACATTTCCTCTTTTTTGCCGGTCTTGCTGTCGTAGGAAAACGCCTGCGGAGTCTCGTACATCCACGACCAGAAATCCTTACCGGTCTTTACGTTCCCCTTAAGTGCCCAGCAGCGGCGCCACGTGAAATTCTCGCGTATCTCTGCCGACTCGCCTTTCAGGCTCTTCAGATTGCCGAGTATAAGCGGCTTTCCGTCGTATATCGCATACAGATCTCTGTACTGCCCGGTCGAATATACATCGTCCCACAGCTCCAAAAACACGTTTTCAACAAGGTTGACGTCATCGGCGAGGAAGAAACATATATCCGGCGTTTGAAGCCCTTCTTTTCTCATCTGTTCGTATTCTTTGAAGATAGCCTTGTAGCTCGTAGTCTGCGGATTTCCGTTCGTTACGTCGAGGAATATGAAGTCGACGCCTATATCCGAAAGCATCGAGGCGTGTTTTCTAATTATCCAGCGGTCGTTTGTCAGATAATAGCCGAAATACGGCTCGCCCCAGTAGTGACCCCAGCCGACGGGGCCCTGCGTATAAGCCTTCTTGACGGCTTCGATACCCTGTTCTTTGTATATCTTATAATGGTCGTATATCTTCTGATCGGGATACGTAACGCTCGTCGGTGTGAACCATATCTGATAGAACATGCCTACAAGCTTGTCGCGCGGGGCGGCGGCTCCGTCAGTCACGGTCCTTTCAAGCTCGTCCGCCGATACCCAAGTATCGGAATAGAGGTCGCGGATAAGCGTGCCGTCGGCGGGATAGTAGGGTTCGGGCGCCGCTTCGGTCCACTTTATGTCAACGTTGTCGATATACGCGCTGCCGGCGTTTCCGCCGGACGACCAGAGGCTGAAGAAGCCCTTGTTTTCTATATTGTACGTAAATAACGACTTTACTTTGGAATTGCCTTCCGCGTCTTTCAGCGTCACTTTTTTCTGATCTTCAATAACAGCGGAAAAAAGCGGTCTGAATTCACCGTCTTCCTGCACTTCAACGGTTATAACGTTGTTTTTAACGTCGTCGGTGACTCTTACGCGCTGCGTCTGTGAAAAGTTTACGTCGACCTTGAACGTTTTTACCGTCGGCCACGTTGAGATAACGCCGACCTTGTCCGCGTGGAACGCAAGCCAGATGCCGTTCGTGCCGACGGCGGCAAACTGGTTGCCGTATTCAGGCAGACGCAGACCTATGTATTCGGAAACGTTGTCGATATTTCCGCCTCTGTCTGCGTTGACGTCCCATTCGGCGACGAAAACGTCGGCTTTTATTTTATGTTTATTTGCAAAGTAGGCGTGATTCGTTTTGCTGCTGAAAACGCCGTTTTCCAGCGTGCCTTCGCTGTTTACATACCAGTCTGCGTCTGTGGACAGTATCTTTTTCTCAAAATTCTGACTGTATGAATAGCTTTTCGGTTCGGGCGTCTCGGTTTTGCCCGATCCCTCGTTTTCGGTAATACCGTCGTCAAAAACGTAAACGCTTCCGGGAAGCGGATCGGTGACAGCTTCGGTCTGTTTCTCTGTCACGCTCACCGTATCGGTCACGGCCGGCTCTCCGCTGCACGCCGTCAGCAAAACCGTCATCACGCATAAGATCATACATACGATCTTTTTCATAACTCTATTCTCCTTCTGATATTATCTATCTTGATTTTATAATAAATTCTTGCAAATACAATAGCAAAATCATTCAAATATATTGCAATTACGATTATTTTGTGATATAATATAAAAAGAAAGCAGGTATGATAATGGAACTTATAGGATTGTATACCGTTCATAAACACGATAAAGGTACTGACAACTCGGCGTATCCCGTTCACAGTCACTCTTCTTATGAGATACTGATGATGATCAAAGGCGAAGGCTCGGTCATGATCGGAGATACCGAATACGCGCTCGACCGCAGACGCGCGGCGCTGATTTTCGACGGCGAGACTCACGGGCTGATGCCGAACGGCAAACCGTTTGAATTTCTGGCGGTACAGTTTATACCGAGAGTCTCTGAAGACGCCGCTCTCGATATTCCGCTTCAGACTCTGAGAGCGTCGTGCGGCGGCGCGGGCGGCGCCGTCTATGAGATCGGTGAACCGGTCTTGCCGGCGGTCGTATCGTGTATGCGCCGCATCTGCGACGAGCGCGCCGATACAGATACGGGAATGTATTTTACTTACGTCAAGGCGATACTGTACGAGCTTTTACACAATTCCTCGTCCGTTGCCGGCGTGACCGTCAGAAAAAAGAACGCCGCCGACGCAAAAACCATACTTCTGAACGCCGTGACCGACTATATCGGTTCGAATCTTGACACGATATCGGATCTTTCGTTTATCGAAAGCGTGTTTCATTACAGCAATTCGCACGTCAACAAAATATTCCGTTCTCATCTCGGCGTTTCCGTATGGGAGTACGTGACCTTAAAAAGGCTCGATCTTGCTTACAATCTTCTGTCGGACGGATACGACGCGAAGACGGCGGCGCTCAACAGCGGTTTCGGAGATTATTCGGTTTTTTACAAATCGTTCGTCCGTCATTTCGGCAAATCTCCGTCGAAGATAAAACACGAAAGGAAATAATAAAAGGCTGTTTATGCGTTCGGGGATATCCGAAGCAAAACAGCCTTTTTTATATTTATCTCGTTTTTTTGAACTGCGGTCCGTAGTTGGCGCAGGCTCTGAAATCGGCGCCTTCCTTATCCATACCGAAAGCATTCCACGCCGCGGGACGGAAGATCTGCTCTTCCGGCACGTTGTGCATCGCGACGGGTATGCGGAGCATCGAACAGAGCGTTATCAGATCGGCTCCTATATGACCGTAGCTTATCGCGCCGTGATTTGCGCCCCAGTTGTTCATAACGTCGTACGCCGACTTGAACGCACCTTTACCGGTCACACGCGGTGTGAACCAGGTGCACGGCCAGGTGTAGTCCGTTCTCTTCCAGAGAACGTCGTTCACTTCTTCCGGCAGATGCACGGTCCAGCCCTCGGCTATCTGAAGCATCGGTCCCAAACCGTCGACGAGATTGAGCCTTATCATCGTTACCGGCATCTCGGCTCTCGTCACGAAACGCGACGAATAACCGCCGCCGCGAAAATAGCCGAGATCCGCGGGATTCCACGTAGTCGCGGCGAGTATCTTTTCACAGTCTTCATCCGTCATATCGTACCATTTCTTCATCACGTGAACGCCGTCTTCGTCCGTAACCTCGCCGCAGGCGTCAAGGCACGTCGCGCCGGAGTTGATCAGGTGGATGAAGCCGCCCGCTTCTTTCGCTTTGCCCTCGATATCGTAACCTGTCGTGCGTTTTACGGCTTCGGGCGACCAGTACGTCCTAACGTCGGCGAAAATCTGAGCGCGGTTCGTAAGAAGCTTCATAAACAGCATACCGAGACCGTTCAAAACGTCGTTTTCGGTCGCCAGAATATACGGCTCTCTCACGCCGTCCCAGTCGAACGTCGTATTGAGCAGAGCCTCGGCAAAATCGCAGTTCGGGTAAAAGTCGGTCCACTGTCTCTGCCCCTGAAAACCGGCGGCTATGGCATTATGACCGACAGCTTCTTCCTCACGCCCTTCGGGCAGATTCGGGTTGCCGTTCATAAGGTCTTTTATTATTACCATCATCTTTACGACGAATTCCCACTGCTCGTCTTTGACCTTGCGCGATTTCTGAAGCGCGGGCGGGTTTTTGTCAAAGCCCTCTATACACTTCCCGCGCGTCCATTCAAGCGCTTTTTGATACTCCGCTTCGTCGTATATACCCTCTGTCATGCGGCGTATTATTTCGACTTCGTCGACCGATTCGACTCTCATTCCGAGATAGTCTTCTATGAATTTCGAGTCGATGATCGATCCGCCTATGCCCATAGTGATGGAGCCTATCTGCAGATACGATTTGCCTCTCATCGTCGCGGCGGCGACCGCGGCGCGGGCGAAACGGAGCAGTTTTTCCTTCACGTCGTCAGGTATCGAAGTATCGTCCATATCCTGAACGTCGCGCCCGTATATGCCGAACGCCGGCAGACCTTTCTGAGCGTGGGTAGCGAGTACGGAGGCGAGATATACCGCTCCCGGACGTTCCGTACCGTTGAAGCCCCATACGCCTTTTATCGTGTCCGGATTCATATCCATCGTCTCGGAGCCGTAGCACCAGCACGGCGTAACGGTAAGAGTTATATCGACTCCGGCTTTTTTGAATTTGTCGGCGCAGGCGGCGCTCTCGGCGACGCGCCCTATCGTCGTATCTGCGATTATGACCTTTACCGGCTCGCCGTTTGAATATCTTATATTATCTTCAAACAGCTTTGCCGCCGCCTTTGCCATATTCATCGTCTGATCTTCGAGCGATTCTCTTACCTTTATCGCTCCTCTTCGCCCGTCTATCGTCGGTCTGATGCCGATCACGGGATAATCTCCTATCAGTCTGCTTTTTGCCATACCGGTTTCCTTTCCGTTTAATGATTATTTAATCTCTGTAATAACAATAGCATATCGGATACGTTATGTCAATAGTTTTGAATAAAACAACGTAAATAAGGTATAAATCCGGTAAAATAACAGCAAGCGGTAAACATACAAGCGCTTACACGCTTGATTACATACAACGCTCAAGCGCGTTGATTACATACCAAGCCTCCGTTACGTCGGCTTGGATAAAAAACAGCAACCGCGGCTGCTGTTTTTTCAGGACGGTCAATTCACTCCCGCTCCCCCTTCGAATCCTGTCTTTGTTTTTAATATCAAAATCAGAGGACGGCAAAAGCCGTCCCCCGATTTTGGTCGGAATGACAGGATTCGGTCTCGCGCCTCGACGGCACTCGGCCTTCCCCGCCTCTTGTCTGTCCCCCGGACGGTCAATTCACTCCCGCTCCCCTTCGAATCCTGTCTTTGTTTTTAATATCAAAATCGGAGGACGGCAAAAGCC
>JAEEJH010000117.1 GCA_016281775.1 Clostridiales bacterium
CCGCTGTCGACCGCGCTCATTACCGCGGAAACGACGTCAAGATCGGACGACGCGCACGTAACTTTTATCTGAATGTAATCCATTATTTCTTATCCTTGAAGATCTTATCGAAAAATTTCTGTTTGTTCTTGAAATTCGTCTTTCCGCAGGAAACGGAAAAATCGCGCAGAAGCTGTTTCTGCTTTTCGTTCAGTCCCTTCGGCGTCTCCACGGTCACGGTGAAGATAAGGTCGCCTTTTCTCTGCGAATTGACGTATTTGATGCCCTTGCCGGACAGTCTGAACTGCGTACCGGTCTGCGTGCCTTCGGGTATCGTATATTTGATATTGCCTTCGAGGCTCGGTACGTCTATCTCCGCTCCGAGCGCGGCTTCCGCGAACGTTATCGGTATCTCGCAGTAAATATCGTAATCCTCGCGCGTGAACACGGAATGCGGCTTTACCGCCACTTCGATTATCAGATCGCCCGTCGGCCCGCCGTTCGTGCTTACGTCGCCCTGACCTCTCACGGAGAGCTGCTGACCGTTGTCGATACCCGCGGGGATATTGACTTCAAGCTTTTTGTTGATCCGGACGAATCCCTTGCCCTTGCAGTCGGTGCAGGGAGTAGCCACGGTCTTGCCTCTGCCGCCGCAGTCGGGGCAGGTAGTCTGCTGCTGCATCATACCGAGCATCGTTCGCGTCGTGGTGGTTACCACGCCTCTGCCGCCGCATTTGCGGCAGGTTACGGGCGAGGTGCCCGGCGCCGCACCGGAGCCGCCGCAGGTCGCGCAGGCCTCTACTCTCGGATAAGAGATCTCTTTCTTACAGCCGAACGCCGCTTCTTCAAACGTAAGGTAAACGCGCTGATAGACGTTATTTCCCGCCGTCTGTCTTCTGCCTTGAGAACGGCTGCCGAAAGAACTGCCGAAAATGCCGCCGAACAGGTCGCTCAGGTCAAAATCGAACCCGTTGCCGCTGTACGAATAACCTCCGCCCGCGCTCTGATCGAACGCCGCGTGACCGTACTGGTCGTATTTGGCGCGCTTGTCGGGATCGGAGAGCACTTCGTAAGCTTCGTTGACCTCTTTGAATTTTTTCTCGGCTTCCGCGTCGCCGGGATTCATGTCGGGGTGATACTTTTTAGCAAGAGCGCGGAACGCCTTTTTTATCTCGTCGTCCGAGGCGCCCTTCTGAACG
The DNA here is from genome assembly GCA_016281775.1 of Clostridiales bacterium. Taxonomy (GTDB): domain Bacteria; phylum Bacillota; class Clostridia; order Oscillospirales; family CAG-272; genus UBA1248. The sequence continues at coordinate 1,179 of JAEEJH010000117.1, forward strand.
CCCAAGACTTCATAATAATCTCTTTTGTCTGCCATAATCTACTCCGGAAAAAACTTTACAGATTGACCGGGTCAGCGCCCGGTCAATCTGCCGTTATTGATCAGTTATTTGTTGTCGTCGCCGGTCTTGTCGGTGAATTCGGCGTCGTACGAACCGTCGGAATTCTGTCCGCCCGGCTGGCCGCCCGCCGCGCCGCCTGCGCCGCCGCCCTGGCTGTAAATACGCTCGGACGCTTTGCCGAACGTCTTCTGCAGTGAATCGATACCGGCTTTCATGCCTTCGGTATCGTTTGCGTTGACCGCGGCTCTGAGTTTGTCTATCTCCGCGTTGATCGAGCTCTTTTCGTCGGGTGTGACTTTGTCGCCGAGATCGGAGAGAGCCTTTTCACACTGAGCTATAAGGCTGTCGGCGTGGTTCTTCAGATCTACCGCTTCTTTGAACTTCTTGTCTTCGTCGGCGTACTTTTCGGCCTCTCTTACGGCTCTGTCGATGTCTTCCTTGCTCATATTGGTAGAGGAGGTGATCGTTATATGCTGTTCCTTGCCGGTGCCGAGGTCTTTCGCCGATACGTTGACTATACCGTTTGCGTCTATATCGAACGTTACTTCGATCTGCGGTACTCCGCGCGGCGCCATCGGTATGCCGTCGAGGCTGAACTGGCCGAGAGTCGTGTTGCCGCTCACGCGTTCACGCTCGCCCTGAAGCACGTGGATCTGTACCGAAGGCTGGTTGTCGGAAGCGGTGGAAAACACCTGGCTCTTCTTTACAGGTATAGTGGTGTTTCTTTCGATTATCTTGGTGAATACGCCGCCGAGCGTCTCGATGCCGAGAGACAGAGGCGTAACGTCGAGCAGAAGCAGGTCTTTCACTTCGCCGCCGAGAACGCCGCCCTGGATAGCCGCGCCGATAGCGACGCATTCGTCCGGGTTGATGTTCTTCGAGGGCTCTTTGCCCGTGATGTTCTTAACGGCTTCCTGGACCGCCGGGATCCTCGTCGAGCCGCCTACGAGCAGGACCTTGTTGATCTGAGTCGGCGTGAGGCCGGCGTCGCCGAGAGCCTGTTTGATCGGTCCCATCGTCGCGTCGACGAGGTCTTTCGTCAAATCGTTGAATTTCGCTCTCGTGAGCGTCGCTTCAAAGTGCTTCGGGCCGGTAGCGTCTGCGGTGATGAACGGCAGGCTGATCGTCGTCTGCATCATGCCGGAAAGTTCGATCTTCGCCTTTTCGGCGGCTTCTTTGAGTCTCTGCATCGCCATTTTGTCGGAACGCAGGTCGATGCCCGATTCGGCTTTGAACTGAGTTACCATCCAGTCGATGATCCTGTTGTCGAAATCGTCGCCGCCGAGACGGTTGTTGCCGGCGGTGGAGAGAACTTCGACCACGCCGTCGCTGATCTCGAGTATCGATACGTCGAACGTACCGCCGCCGAGGTCGTATATGATTATCTTCTGTTCGGTGTTTTCTTTGTCAACTCCGTATGCGAGAGCCGCCGCCGTCGGTTCGTTGATTATTCTGAGGACTTCAAGTCCCGCGATCTTGCCGGCGTCTTTCGTTGCCTGTCTCTGCGCGTCGGTGAAGTACGCCGGCACGGTGATGACAGCCTGAGTCACGGTCGTTCCGAGGTAAGCCTCGGCGTCGTTTTTCATCTTTTTAAGGATCATCGCCGAGATCTCCTGCGGCGTGTATTCCTTGCCGTCGATCGTGACCTTGTGGTTCGTGCCCATTTCACGCTTGATGGACATGACGGTCTTATCGGGATTGGCTATCGCCTGTCTTTTCGCCGCCGCGCCGACGACTCTCTCGCCGGTCTTGGTGAACGCCACTACGGACGGCGTCGTTCTCATTCCTTCGGGGTTCGGTATAACTACCGGTTCTCCGCCTTCATAAACGGCTACGCAAGAGTTTGTCGTGCCGAGATCTATTCCTATGATTTTTCCCATGATATTTTCCTCCTTATCAGTTAGCGACCTTTACCGTCGCGTGTCTTATTATTTTGTCGCCCTTTTTGTATCCTTTGAGAAAAACCCCGGCAAGGACGTTTTCTCCGAGATTTTCGTCTTCAACGTGCATCGCGGCGTTGTGTATCGCCGGGTCGAATTCGTCGCCCGGTTCGCCGAACTGCTCGACGCCCATTTTTGAGAGTATGTCTTTGAAATTCGATATTATGAGCATAAGCCCGCTCTTACTCGATTCGTCCGAGGCGTACTCCGCGGCGCGCTCGATATTGTCGAACACCGGCAGAAGAGCCTCGACCGCGTCTTCGTAAGCCGCCGAATATCTCGATTCGGCTTCTTTCGCGGTACGCTTTTTGTAGTTGTCGAATTCAGCGAGCAGACGCAGATACTTGTCGTCTTTTTCGCACAGCTCCGCTTTGTATTTCGCGGCTTCCGCTTCGGCTGACTGAAGCTTCGCTTCAAGCTCGCTTATTTTCTTTTTCAGATGTTTTTTTTCTTTTTTTCCGATCTCTTCGCTCTCGTCCGGTTCGGGACGTTCGGCTTTTTCAGTCTCTTCGGGAGCCTGCTCCGCCGTATCGACCTTCTCTTCGGGAGCGACGTCGGTCTTCTTCTCGTTATCCATCTCCGTCGCCTTTCTTAGGTTTTTTCTTATCGTCGGATTCGGGCAGCGAAGCGGTGGAGAGCAGCCTGCTTATCAGATCGGCGATATACTCGACGATCTTTACGACCTTCGGATATTCCATCCTGTTCGGTCCCACGACGCCTATCGCGCCTACGACGCTGCCGTCGCGCTTCAGCGGCTTCACTATGATCGAAGAATTGCTCAGCACCGGAGTTTCCTCCTCGCCGCCGATGTAGACGCTGACCCCGTCGTCTCTGCTGTTTTCGACAAGCTCGACGAGATCTTCTTTCTTTTCGAGCAGCGACAGCAGCTCGCGCAGCTTGCTCATATCCGAATACTCCGGATATTCGAGCATCTGCCCGACGCCTTCGATATGCACGTCGTCGACGCCAACGTCCCCCGTTATCTCGTAGATGCATTTCATCACGTACGAGAGAAGAGGTTCGGCGTCGCCCGCCTCCGCCTGCATCTTCATGATGATCGGCAGAGTTATCATATCGCTCGTCATACCGGCTATGTTGTTGTTGAGGATCCCCGATAAGCGGAAAAGCATATCTTCGGTCACGGTGAAAGGTACGTTGACGTACTTCGACTGAACCTGATTGCCGTCGGTTATAAACGAAATCACGAAGTTGTTTTCGTCTATAAGCGACGTCTTGTAACAGCGCACCGTCTGCGGTCTGTGCTTAGGTACGACCGCAACGCCCGTATAGCTCGTGACCGCGGCGGTGAGCTTGCTCGCCGTCTGCAGTATCCTGTCGAGCTCCGACATTTTCATCTGCTGGAGCGTGTTGATTATGCTGAGATCGTGCGCGGTGAGCGCGTAGTCGTTCATCAGGCTGTCAACGTAGAATCTGTAGCCGAGCGGCGTCGGCACTCTGCCGGCGGACGTGTGCGGATGTTCGAGATAGCCGAGCTCTTCAAGTTCCGCCATTTCGTTTCTGATCGTGGCGGATGAACAGCCGATATCGGTAGAAGCGGTAAGATATTTCGATCCGACCGGCTCGCCGTTCTCGATATGCGCGTCGATGACCGCTTTGAGTATCTGCTTTTTTCGCGGTGACAGTTCATCTCCGATTGCCATTTCGATACCGTCCTTCGATGATTTTTAGCACTCAAGAATTCCAAGTGCTAACCTATGATTGTACTGTACCATCATTGCAGGCAAAATTCAACAATATATTGTTAAGACGGTATGAACTGTTTGTAAATCCGCAAAAGGCACTTGCAATTTCGAAAAAATAATATTATAATATACTCAGCAAAAGAGGAGTATGATAATGAAAAAGTTTTTGTCAGAAGGTTTTCTGCTCGGTTCGCCGACTGCAAAAAGACTGTATAACGAATACGCGGCGAAAGCCCCGATAGCCGATTACCATTGCCACATACCCGCGGCGGATATCGCAAACGATATAAAATATGATAATATAACGCAGATCTGGCTGTACGCCGATCATTACAAATGGCGCGCTATGCGCGCGTGCGGTATTGAAGAAAGGTATATTACGGGCGACGCTTCCGACAGAGAGAAGTTCTTCGCTTACTGCAAAGTCATGCCTAAACTGATCGGCAACCCGCTTTACCACTGGTCGGCGCTCGAACTGTCCCGTTATTTCGGCTGCGATAAAATTATCTGCCCCGAAAACGAAGAGTATATCTGGGATCTTGCAAAAGAAAGATTGCATTCTCCCGATATGAGTGCCAAAGCGATCATATCCGGTTCGAACGTAAAAGCGCTCTGCACGACCGACGATCCGGCTGACGGCCTCGAATATCACAAAGCGATCGCCGAAGATGAAAATTTCAAAACGAAAGTCTATCCGGCGTTCCGTCCCGACAAGGCGGTGAATATGACGATAGCCGATTATCCCGGTTATATCGAAAAACTCGGAGGCGCCGCCGGCGTTGCGATCAGGGATCTTGACGGTCTGAAAACCGCGCTTACGAACAGAATAGAATATTTCATTTCACTCGGTATGAAGACGGCGGATCACGGCGTCGACGATTATCTGATTTATAAGAAAATTAACAGACATACCTGCGACGCAATATTCAGAAAAGCGCTTTCGGGCGTAAAACCGGATGAAGAGGAGAGAAACGCTTTCCGCTGTTACATGCTCAGATTCCTCGCGTCCGAATACGTGAAATACGGTACGGTCATGCAGATACACTACGGCGTGCTCCGCAACCCCAATACGAAGATGTTCGGTCTTCTCGGAGCGGACAGCGGCTACGACACGATCTACGGCAGAAGCTGTATTTACGATCTCGCCCGCCTGCTCGACTCTATGAATACCGACGGAATTCTGCCCAAAACCGTGCTTTACTGCGTCGATCCCGGGCAGAACGCCGCGCTCGATTCGCTCTGCTGCGCGTTCAACGGCGGGGGTGAAGTAAAAATGCAGCACGGCAGCGCGTGGTGGTTCAACGACTCGGCGCCCGGCATCAGAGAACAGCTCCGCAGTCTGTCGAATCTCTCGGCTCTCGGCTCGTTCATAGGTATGACCACCGATTCAAGATCGCTTTTGTCTTACGCGCGCCATGAGTATTTCAGACGCGTGCTTTGCGACTATATCGGAGGCCTCGTCGAAGACGGGCAGTACCCGAACGATATCACGGCTCTCGGCGATATCGTTACGGATATATGTTACGGCAACACCGTTCGCTTTTTCGGCTTTTGAATAAAGGATAAAGACGTAATATCATGGATGAAAAAAAGTACGTGTTCATAAGTTACGCTCATAAGGACGCCGATAAAGTCGTTCCGGTGCTCCGTATGCTCGAAGAGAACGGCGTGCGCTTCTGGTTCGACGCAGGCATCGAAGCCGGCGCCGACTGGCCGAAGACCGTGGCGGGCAGACTGCGTTCTTCCGGCTGCGTCGCCGTATTCACCTCGGGCAATTTCGCGCGTTCGCAGAACTGCACGCGGGAACTGAATTTCGCCGTGTCGGAGAATAAACCGCTGATAAGCGTAGATCTCGACGGCAGAAATCTGCCCGACGATATCGCAATGCAGCTTTCCGGCGTGCCCGCAGTTTCATATACCGGCGCCGAGCCCGCGGCGAAGCGCATATCGGAACTGTTATCCGACGGTTTCAAAGGCGAAAAATACAGAAGCGCCGACGAATACAGCAAACCGGAAGGCAGAAAAGTCAACGGCTGGGCGATAGTCGCCGCGGTGCTTTTCGTGCTGATAGTCTCGTTCTGCGTGTTCGCGACGGCGGCGGTAAAAGGCTGGTTCGGCGGCGAACCGGTCCTAACCTACGAAACGGCGGAAGTGCCGGACGCGGGCAGCGTGTCCGTAACGACGTTCAACAGCGACCTCGCGCTCGAAGCGGCGATCAGATCGCTCAACACACGTTCGGTGTATCTGTGCGGAGACAGTCTCGTATCCGACGCCGCGGCGATAACTCATGAAGAAGACGGGTTTTATTTGGCGGGAAAGCGTGCGGAGCGCGGCCGCTTTGCGGATCTGTCGTGGCTCGACGGTCAGAACGTAACGGAGCTTGCGCTCGTCTATACAAGCGTGACAGACCTTACCGGTATAGAGTCGCTGAAGAAGCTGACGTATCTCGATATTTCCGGCAACGCCGTCGCCGACCTCGGCGCGTTGAAAGACCTGCCGGAGCTCAGAACGCTGCAGATACTCGAAATGCCGGCGGAGACGGACCTTTCCGCGCTTGCCGGAGCGCCCAAGCTTACGCGCGTTATTATTAGTTATGAGATGCGCGACCGCGCGAAACCGCTCGTCGAAGCCGGTATCGAAGTGATACTCAAAAAGTGAGCAAACCATGAAAAAGACGTATTCAAAAAACCGAAACCCCATACTGTTCGCATCGTATTCCGATACAGACAAAGACCGAGCCGCACCGATCGTTGAAGCGCTGTCAGAGCGGTATAAGGTCTATTATACTTCGTCGTTTGACAAAAGAGACAGCCGCGTTCTCTCAAAAGCCGCCGCTTTCGTGCTGATCTGCGGCAGGCACAGCGGTATGGATACGGAAAAGGTCGCCGCGGCCGCCGTCGGTACGGGACGACCGGTGATACCCGTCATGCTTGACCGTGCGGAGATGCCCGAAGGGCTTCTGCTTCTGCTCGGTTCCAATCAATGGGTGCAAAGAGAAAAATACGTTTCGGATGAAGCGCTGGCGGAAGCTGTCGCGTCGTCGCCGTCGCTTGATTCGATGCGCGTCACGCCCGAGCAGAAAAAGGCGGCGAAAAGGACGGTCATATTCACCGCGCTCGCCGCGATACTCGCCGCGCTTGCCGGAGTTATGTTTTTCGTATTAAATCCGTTTTCGGGTAAGAGGATAGACCCCGATTCCGCTCTCGGCAGGCTCGGGCTTTCAGGCGGCGTGAACTCGGTCAGATCGGTGTATCTGTACGGCGGCAAACTTTATAAAAACCTCGAGAAGGGCGGAGCGTTCGAAGCGGGCGCGCTGACTAACGACGGACCGTCCGTACTTTATCTGCCGGTCGCAGGCGAATTCACCGGACGGGGCACGATCGCCGACGCGTCTGATCTGCACGAGCTTATAAACCTTACCGAACTTTCCCTCTGCGGAAACATGATCAGCGACGTTTCGGCGCTCTCGTGTTTTTCCAAACTGAAAGTGCTCGATCTCTCGTATCAGCACGGTCCGGATAACGAAGATCCCGACGGTTTCGGCACCTCTCTTACCGGCATAAGCGCTCTGACGTCTCTTGAAACGCTGTATCTGACAGATACGAAAGTGACCGGCGGCTTTGAAGAGCTTTCGGACATGCCGTCGTTTAAAAAGCTCATAACGAGCAGATACACGCTCGAAGACGCCGGCGTCGACGCGTCTGCCGTTCCGTACGAGATAGTTTATATCGACAGGCTCGTCGACGGTTACGAAAGCTTCAGAAACGCGCTCGAAGACAAAACCGTTCATCTCATCCGTATCGCAAAAGGTACGGAGATCACCGTGCCGGAAGGCGATTCGCTCGTCGTCAGAGCCGACTGCCGCATCAGCGGCGATTCGTTCAGTTTCGATAATTACGGCAAGATATCGATCTTCGGCAGCTGGGAATCCGGATTGTCGGAGTATCACAATTACGGTACTGTCACCGTGGAGAACGGTGGATTTCTCAGCGGCGGTATGAAAGAAACTCACAATCACAAAACGTTCACGGTTGAGAAAGGCGGCATACACGAGCTTGAGCGCGGCAACGAGTTCATACAGGAATCGGGCGTATATACCGTCCGCGGTACGCTCGGCATATGGATAGGCGGCTCTTATAAGTATAACGGCGGCGATCTTTATAACGACGGGCTCATCAGAGTCGCCCGCGCCGAAAATTTCGGCTGGTACAGCCTCGGCACTTTTGAAAACACCGTGGCTTTCGCCCGTTCGTTCAAAGGCTCGGGCGAGGTCGAAGAGGTCCTCACCGCATATACGGGCGGCGCTCCGATCGAATAGAAATTCTCTTTTTGAACGCGTAACGCTTGACAAAGCGGATAATAGATGATATAATCAAATAAAATAAAAAACCGGAGAGATAAAAATGGATTACGAAGCGGAAAACGAAAACAACACTCTCGGCAACACCAGAAAAGAGACAGATAAAAAATGCCGCAACTGCGGCGGTACGCTCGACTTCAATCCCGCGACGGGCAGACTCCGTTGCCCGTACTGCGATTCGGAATTCGATATAGAGCCGGAGGAAGTCGAAGAGCAGACCTGCGCTACCGAGCAGGATTTCAACGACGCCGAATTCACCGAGAATTTCGACTGGGGCGCCGGCACGAGGACCATAATATGCAAATCCTGCGGCGCGGAGACAATATATGACGAGCTGACGCTCTCGTCCGTTTGCCCGTACTGCGGTTCGAACCACGTTATGGAGGTCGATACGAAAAAGACCATGCAGCCGGCGGGCGTCGTTCCGTTCAAGGTCGATAAAAAGACTGCGGGCGAAAAGTTCAAGGCGTGGATCAAAAAGAAATGGTTCTGCCCGAGCGCGGCGAAAAAGAGCGCTCAGCCCGACAGCTTTACCGGCGTTTACGTTCCTATGTGGACGTTCGACACCGATACGACCACGGAGTTTTCGGGCAGATACGGTATAGACAGATCATATACCGACAGCGACGGTCATACCCACACCACGACCGACTGGTACAGAGTATCCGGCACGCACCGCGAGTTCATCGACGATCATCCGATACTTGCAACCGACAGATACGATACGAAAATGTTCAACGGCCTGTTGCCGTTCGATACCGCCAATAACGTTATTTTCAAGCCCGAATACATAGCCGGCTTTGCCGCCGAGAAATACTCGGTAGGCCTGAAAGACGGTTGGGAGAGGGCGAAAACTTCGATAAAAGCGCTGCTCAAACGCAATATCGAGAATAACGTCAAGCGCGAGCATCACGCAGACCGCGCCGAGATAACGCAGATGGAGACCGATTTCGCGGATATCAAATATAAATATCTGCTCGTGCCGATCTGGCTGTCCTCGTTCCGTTACAAAGACAAGATCTATAATTTCATGGTAAACGGCGAAACGGGCAGAACGTCCGGCAAGACGCCGATCTCGCCGTGGAGAGTCGCGCTCGTCGTACTTATCATACTCGCTTTCATAGCGCTTGTCATCTGGCTCAACAGAAACGGCTGATCATGAAATATATAGATACTCACTGCGATACGATCGCGGAACTTTACTACAAAAAGATCAAAGGCGAGCCGTATTCGCTTTATGAAAACGACCGCCATATAGACCTGCTGCGGCTCAAAAAAGGCGGCGCGTTCGTACAGTGCTTCGCGATGTTCACGCCGCTTCGGCACTGCGGCGACAGCCCTTACGCATATGCAAACGCTCTGATCGACGTCTACGACGAAGAGATGAAGAAAAACGCCGCTTATATCGCCCCCGTGCTCGAATACGCGGATATAGCGAAAAACGAGGCGGCGGGCAAACTGTCGGCGCTTCTTACGCTTGAAGAAGGCGAGTGTTGCGAAGGTTCGAAAGAGAAACTCAAAGCGCTCTACGACCGCGGCGCAAGGCTGATGAACATAACGTGGAACTATAAAAACAGCTTAGGTCATCCGAATATTTCGGGCGCAAACGGCGACCCCGCCGTTCCCGACACCGAAAACGGGCTTACCGAAACGGGCAGAGAGATAGTCGAATATATGAAAGAGCTTCATATGGTCGTCGACGTTTCGCACGCATCTGACAAGACGTTTTACGACGTGGCGGAGATCGTCAAGGGTCCGTTCGTCGCGAGCCACTCAAACTGCCGCGAAATATGCGTCCACCCGAGAAACCTGACGGACGGTATGATCAGAACGCTCGCCGGGCACGGCGGCGTATCGGGCATAAACTTCTGCCGCTCGTTCGTAAAGACCGATAAGGAGTTCGTCTCCGCCGACGATATGGCGGATCACGTTCTGCATTTCATCAAAGTCGGCGGCGAAGACTGCGTCGGCATCGGCACCGATTTCGACGGGATAAGCAACCGCGCGATAGAGGTGAAAGATCCGTCGTATATGCCGGTCTTTTACGACGCGCTCCTTAAAAGAGGGCTTTCCGAAGATCAGGCGGACAAGGTATTTTACAAAAACACGCTTCGCGTACTGCGCGAAATAATATAATAACGGGAGGATAATGCCGTGATCAAAAAAGGTTTTCTCGCAAACGGCGAGATGCTCGGCTGGGAGCCGGACAAGTTATGTTCATTCATCAAAGAAACGGGTTACGACTCTGTCGAGCTGATAGGCGATATCATTTTCGCAGAGGGCAAAGACGGCAAGGCTTTCAGATCCGCCGCCGACAAATACGGCATAGAGATCTCGGAAATACTTGATCAGCACGATTACGTCACGCTTGACGGGCAGCAGAGAAAAGACAGCGTGAATGTAACAATTGAACAGATCAGGCGCGCCGCCGACATAGGCGTCAGCGTGGTGAACCTGTTCACGGGTCCGGTGCCGTGGATGCCCGATTCGATCAAGGTCGGAACGCAGGTCAGTATGACCGACGCGTGGGGCATGGTATTTTCGGCGTTCGATCAGATACTGCCCGTCGCCGAAAAGCTCGGCGTGAAGATCGCCGTTGAAAACGTATGGGGCATGCTCGCGCATGATTTCTATACGAATCAGTTCCTCATCAATCACTATAAGTCCGACAGCCTCGGCGTCAATCTCGACCCGTCGCACGACGTGCTTTACGGCAATACCGACGCGGCGTTCATCGTTAAGAGCTGGGGCAAAAAGATATTCCACGTTCACGTAAAAGACGCGGTCGGCATAGCGGAGCCGGGCAAGTTCGTCTTCCCGCTGCTTGAAGAAGGCTGTGTTGATTTCAAAGGCTTCTTCGACGCGCTCAAAGAGATCGGATATGAAGGTACGGCGAGCGTCGAATTCGAATCCTGGGGCTACAGAGCAAAGGTCATGGGCGGGCTCCACGCCGCCGCGGCCGCTCCGTCGCTTGAAATGCTGAAAAAATATATTTAAATAAACGGAGGTCCCGAATGAAATTCAAAATCATCTTCGCCGGCTGCGGCGACATCGCTTTCAGATGGCTCGATCACATCATGAAAAGAGACGACTGCGAGATAATCGCGATAGTCGAAAAGAACCCGGCAAGAGCCGAGAATTATCAGAAGAGATATAACTTCACCTGCCCGATCTACGACAGCCTCGAAGAAGCGATCGCCAAAGAGAAGGGCAATCTGATAATCGACCTTACCTACGTTACCGTTCACCACGATATCGTCACCACGGCTCTGCGCGCCGGTTACGACGTGCTCGGCGAAAAACCGATGGGCTTCACGGTCGATCAGGTCAACGATATGCTCAAAGCAGTCGATGAGACCGGTCACCGCTATATCGTAATGCAGAACCGCCGTTACATCGAGCAGGTCAAGAAGATCAGAGAGCTCGTTTTATCAGGCGTCATGGGCGCCCCGTCTTACCTCTGCGGCGAGATATTCGTCTGCGCCGATATGGCGAGCATAAGAAACCGCTTCGAATATCCTCAGCTGCAGGATAACAACATACACAGCTTCGACCTCGCGAGATATCTCGTTGACGGCACGCCGAAATCCGTGCATTATCACAGCTTCAACCCGAAGGGCAGCCTCTACACCGGCGACGGCGCCGGCGACGCCGTGTTCGAATTCGATAACGGCTGCGTATATTCGTTCCGCGGCTATAACGGAGCGGAAGGCTGCTATACCTCGTGGGATAACGTGTGGCGCGTCAACTGCGAACGCGGCTCGATAGTCTGGGACGGTTTCGGCGACGCCCATTACGAGTATACTGAACACTCCGGCGATTTCTTCAAGGGCATCCCGTACATCAGCGGCACGATCAAGAGACCCGAGACCGTACGCGACCAGCACGACGGCGCGCTTGAAGATATGTTCGACGCCCTCAAGACCGGCAGAAAAGCCGGCACGGAATGCAAGGACAATATCAAGAGCATCGCAATGGTCCTCGCCAGCGTCAAGAGCATAAAAGAAAACCGTAAGGTAGAGATCGAATTCAACGACACGTATCCGTATCTCGTACTGAAATAACAGGCCGTTACAACATAAAAGCTGTTTGAAGCGCGATATCCGCGCTCAAACAGCTTTTTTGATGTTTAGTTGATATCAGACCGACGGAATCTCCGGCGCCGCTATCCCGTAAGACGACAGCCTGTTTTCAAGCTCGGCGAGCCTTTCCGTATGGTATTCGTCAAGGTTTTCCAAACTGTGTTTCAACCGGTACGCCTCCGCATACATCATCACGATCTGCGCGGCGTAGTCCTCCCCTGCCGACTGCTCGGCGAATTCGAGAGCCTGCTTAATTGTCGCATTGTTGCTTTGGCTGTTCGGAACGGCGTATATGTGTACCGAATACCTGTGCAGCAGTCCTCCCGATGAGATCAGACATTCCTGATAGATATATCCGAGTCTTTCGGTCCCGTTTTCCTGTATATACATATATATCAGGACCGCGCCTTTACCGCCGTCGGGGAGAATGAATGAAACGTCGTGATCGACGTTCGTTCCTTCTACGCGCTCGTAAGCGGTTCCCGAAAGTATCTTCACGTCACCCGTCCCGCGCGTCTCCGCGCGCATCACGGTACCTTCAGGGAAAGAGGGGAAGAGCGTGAATATGTTGAAACCCGTATAAACCGTGCCTTCTTCGGTTTTATCTGAAATATCGAAATACAGGCTGTCGCCGCTGCCCATTATACCGGGCGACTGCTGCCACGTTTTCACGGAAGTGGCTCCGTTTTCGCGGTCGTACTGTTTTACAGTTACGGGCATCGTACCTGCAGTTCTGTCGTAAAAGCCTATATTGACTGCGGTGCCGCCTTTTACGGGTATCACTGCGACGGCGTAAAATTTTCCGGATTTATCGTTTACGAAATCGTGTCCGTCTTCTACCGTCACGGTGACGGTCGTCGGGTTTTCCCCCACGTCAAGCGATATGAAAAACTCTCCTTTTTCATTCGTCAGCGCTATGCCGGCAGCCGTATTATGACCGTAACACTTGAAAATTACCTGCTTGCCTTCAAGCGATCCGGGCGTTTTTGCAAGGTAAGAGCCTTCCGGCGCGCCGACGGTTCCGCCTATGAAAACGGTATTATTATCGGTCGGAAATCCGGCTTCTTCCACCG
>JAEEJH010000118.1 GCA_016281775.1 Clostridiales bacterium
ATGAACAAAGCGAAACCGACTATCAGCAGGACCGACGCCGCCGTACCGATCACTTTGAAAACGGTACCCGTTATCATTTTTGCTTTTGAATCTTTAAAATAAGATTCCGCGCGGACGAGATCTTTTTCGTCCGTTTCGCCGAGCGCTTCAAGAAACGTCAGTCCTCTCATAACAACCCCTCCTTTGTCAGAAAATCTTTGAGTTTTTTGCGCAGTCTTACGAGCAGCGTATGTACGTAACCGGCGCTCATATTGAACGCGCCGGCGATCTCCGCCTCGCTTCTCGCGTAGAAATATCTGCTTAAAAACACGCTGCGGTCTCTTTGCGGCAAAGATCCGCAAAACGCCTTTACCGCCTCTTTGAGCTGCTTCGAAGCGTATTCGTCTTCCGCGCTGCGGCCGTCGGAAAGGCACTCGTCAAGTTCTTCTATCATGACGGTAACGTCGTCGCCGCGTTTTTCGGCGTTTTGTCTGCGCAGCCGGGCTATCGCAAGATTGCGCGTTATGCGCGACAGGTACGCTCCGAGATCGGCGGGGCGGTTGGGCGGAACGCTTTTCCATACCGAGAGCCACGTGTCGTTAACGCATTCTTCCGCGTCTTCGTAAACGTTCAGTATACGCATGGCTACGGACAGACAGTATTTTCCGTATTTTTTCCCGGTCTCGCTTAATGCGCGTTCGTCGCGCGCAAAAAACAGATCGATAATTTCACGGTCGGTCATATATACTGCACCTCCTTACCTGTAAAGACGCAAAAAACGCGCTTTCGGTATCAGTAAAATCAAAAAAATCTCAAAAATTTTCTTTAATTATGTTGTAAACCGCAGATACAGGGGCTCGCCGCGGCTTAAAACAAGTTTGCCGGGCGGGCGGACCGCCGGCAAACTCTGTTTGATTTCAGTCGTTTTATTTACTCTTTTTCTTCTTTATCACGATGAAGACCGCCGCGGCGGCTGCCGCGAGAACGGCGGCTGACGCAATGATTATTATGACCGTAGGATCAGACGTTTTCTTACCGTCGTCACCGGACCCGGTTTCTTTTCCGTCCGCGGTCTGCGGGCCTTCCGTAAGAGGTTCTGTTTGGTCTGCAGGGTCGGTCTGTTCCGCAGACTGAGTCTGTTCCGGCACGCGTTCGGTGACGTTGACGATCATCGCGGATATGAAAGAACCGCCGTCGGTCCTCGCGTATATGACCGTCTGCCCCGGTTTTACCGCTTTGACCGTCTGCCCGTCGAGTACGGCTGAATCGCCGTATGCGGAAAGCGTGTATTTCGTACCGTCGGCGGCTTTTATTCCGCACGGCGCTTCTTTTCCGACGGTCAGATCTAACTGATAAGCCTCGAAGTCGACGCCGTCTTTTTCGGGATATACGAGCTTCGACGTGTAGAGATCCGCCGTTTCACCGGCGCCCGGAACGTGATCGATGAAAGTGCAGTCGGCTATTTTGCCGGGGAACTCGAAACCGCCTTCGACGAGCCTGCCGTAGTAACACGTATCGGAACCCTCCGCGACCTCCCACGCGACCGTCGCTGAGCCTGCCAAAGCTCCGTCGAGATACGTTTCGATAACGCCCTCTTTATGTACGAGCGTAAGCATATGCCACGCTCCGAGGCAGTTATTGAGATCGACGTTGAGCGCGACGGAGTTGACTCCGGACGGAGCGTAGATGCAAAGCGCGCCGCGTTCGGTATATATCTCAAAGTGTTTATCGGAGGTTTTCGCGCTCTTTGCGAACAGTATCGCAAAGTCGCTTTCCGCGCTGTCTTTGAAAAACCAGAGGTTTATCGCCGTGCCTTCGGGGAAACTGAAATCGGTCTTGCCTTTGCTGCCCGCCAGATCTTCTCCGACGCTGACGGACGGCGCGCCGCTCTCGGCGGTTTTGCCGAGTTCGGCGGCGGTAAGCGCTTTTTCATAGAATCTTACGGAATCTATACTGCCGGCGAAAGGCAGGCTGCCGTCGTTCAGCACGCCGAACGATACGGCGTCGGTCTTCTGCGCTATCGTGCCTCTGAACGTGACTGACGAAACGGCTTCTCCGTCGTCGTAGACGGTGAGCTTGCCGTTTTCGCGCACGAACGCGAGAGTATGCCATCCGGTTTTATTGTTTACGTTGTACTGCAGGTTTATATCGCCGATATCGGGAGCGTAGACGTACAGCGCTCCGTCCTTGGTATAGAATTCGAAATGTCCGGACGCTTTCGGTCCTTTTGCGACCAGAAGATTATAACCGTTCGACGCTTTGCCGTTGATGCTCACGACGACCGAACTGTTGTCGGGGAAGCTGAAATCGATGCCCTCGACTATCGCTCCGAAGCCGGACGCGGACGAAAGCGCCTTGCCGCTCTCGCCGTTCGGCGTATACATCGGTTCTTCGTTGATGCCGACTACCGGAAGAACGTATTTGCCGGCGGTATATACCGAGCCGTTTTCGTCGGGCTCGAAATCGACCTTGAGATAAAGCGATCTCGTGACAGTCAGCTGCTGATATCCGGTGCCGTTCGCGCTCTTTTTCGTGTCGGCGAGGCCTATCACGCCGAGCTCGTACACGGTCGACTCATCGATATCCTCGGCGGTCAGCGCGACGCTTCTGCCGTCGTCGGACGGTTTGGCGGAGGTGATCCGCGCGCCGTGATTGAGGATATAGCGCGACGTATCCGACAGCAGAGTTTTGTTCATTTCCGTATCGAAGGTGACTTTTATCTCGCCGCTTTCGTTCATATCGGCGCCGAGCGCTTTCGGGACGGTTTTATCGGGTTCTGTCGTGAATTTCACCGCGGCTGATTCAGCCGAGCGGTTCGAATTGTTGTCGGCGGCGCATACCGTGACCGTATATCCGGTCATTTCGGAAAGCCCTTTTATTACGGTCTCGGTTATGTTTCTGTGAACGAGTTCGGTCGTTTTATTGCCGTCTTCGTCGGTCAGCGTTACGTAGTAGGCGAAAAGTCCCGAGTTGTCTTCGGACTTTTTCCAGCTTATTTTCACCGAGTCGCATTTCACGTCGCCGACCTTTACGTTTTCGGGAGACGTCGGCGGCGTCTTATCCGACGCGTCGGCCATATTGAAGCCGTCTACGCCTGTAAAGAGCGAGATGTCGTTTACGGTTATATCCGCGCTCTGGCCCGGCGTGAGTATGAAATATCCGTCGGAGCAGACGAATTTATCTTCCGCGGAGCTGTTGAGATGCAGACCTATCGCCGGTACGCTGCCCGTGTTTTTGATTTTTACGGTATTGCCGGAAACAGAGTATTCAACCGACGTACACGGCAGATAGAAGAGGCAGCTGCTATCGTATTCGAAATTGTAATACAAATACGTGCGGTTATAGAATTCTCCGCCGACGATGAGATCGGCCGTAACGATCATCGGGCAGTGCGCGGTCTGTTCGGCGGTAAGCGGGAAATTGCCGACCTTGTTCACGGAAGATGCAACTGCTCCGCCGTACGTTTCCGTCTTTATAACGGCGAGATTTTCATCGTACGCCGTGACCGTGACTTTCGTATCCTTGCCTTTGAGACTCACCGTATCGTCGAGGATATATATCGGCAAAGTCAGAGGCGCGGATTCTTTCGCGCTGTTTACGGTGTTGTATTTGTCCGCGCTGAACGCTGCCATTACGGGTCTGTACGCATCCTGCATCAGGTAGTGCGCTATTTTCGGCGCGCCGTACCAGTCGACTATCGCCCACGACGCGCCGGGATAACAGTCGTTGAGTTTATATATAACGTTGACCGTATTGTACGGCGCTTTGATCCTCGAATTTATCGCGAGCGGATAGTCCGCCTGCGCCTGCGCGAGCTGCGAACCGACGATCAGCTCTTCAAGGTTCGACACGTCTGTGAAGAACGCCGCGTAATGCTCGTGAGTCGCTATATCGTGACCGTACGGCGTCTGCATCCAGCCGTAGTAGCCGTCAAACGTCGCCGTATGGTACGCGATCGAGCTCTTTTTGCCGATAGGCCATTCGGATATCTCGGCTTCGGTCGCGAATTTCTTTATCGACTGCAGATTCATCATCGCACCGAGGCCGTATTCGCTCATATTGAGTTCCGTCACGTGCGTATAAGATTTTATATAGTATTCGGGGGACGCGCCGGACCACCAGATATGGTCGTGTCTTATATTCGAAGCTCCCACGCCGCCGTCCTGCCGCCAGAATTCGCGCGTGCCGTCGGTCTCGTAGGTCAGCTTGCCGATATTGTTCATCACCTTGTCGGAATAAGGCGCTTCGCCTTCGTTGCCGCCGCCCCATATCACAAGCGACGGACGGTTGCGCAGACGCTTGCAGCCGTATATGACGGTCTCGTAGAGCACGTCGGCGGGCTGAGTCTTCGTGCTGTCCCAGCAGCACGGCCATTCCTGATATACGCATATGCCGTATTCGTCGCAGAGATCGTAGAATTCGTCGGTCTCGACAAGCCCGCCGCCCCACGAACGCAGATAGTTGACGCCTTCGTCTTCGGCGCGCGACAGTATCCGGTCATAGTCTTCGCGGGTAAATCTCATCATCGCGTCGATGGTACACCAGCCCGCGCCTTTCATATAGACCTTGACGCCGTTGATCACGAACTGTCTGTTGTACGACGTTCCGGTCTCGCCTGACGGGAAAGGAGCGTAAGTCAGCTCTCTTATGCCGAACTGCGAGCTTTCATAAGCTCTGCCGCCGCCGTTTTCTTCAAATACAACGGTCAGATCGTAAAGATACTGCTCGCCGTAACCGTTTGGCCACCAGAGATGCGCGTCGGGCACGTCTCCGCGGTAACGGAGCACCGTATCGCCGCTCCCTTTGACCTGTTCCTCGAAATAAGCCGTTTTCCCGTCGAAATTCTTCGGCGTGATGAAGACTTTCAGTTTGCCTTCAAACGATCGGCCGCCGTTCGGTACGAGAGCGATCGCCAGATCGACCGTACCGTTTTTATAATCGCACGTCGTTATGAACGGGTGATCGAGCGTTACGTCGGGTTCATCCGTAACGGATACCGACTGCCAGATGCCGAGCGGATAGAGTTTTGCGTAATGCCAGCCGTAACTGCAGTTGAAAACGACGGTGCGGGTATAGTCCTTGGCAGGTTTGAGATGTACGACGAGCGTATTCTCTCCCTTCTGCACCGTATCGGAGATATCTATGTACGGACCGCCGAACATACCCTCGTGACTGCCGATCTTTTTGCCGTTTAAGTAGAAATCCGCGACGTTGCAGACGCCTTCGAAGTTGAGCATAACGTTTTTGCCCGAGCCTTCGTAAACGAACGTCTTTTTCAGATACCAGTTCTTATCGCTGTTTCTGTTTGCGGATTTCATATTGTCGCCGAGATACGGGTCTTCGATAACGCCCGCCTCGTATAAAGCCGTGTATATACTGCCGGGAACGCGCGCGTCTATCGCCGACTCCCAGCCGCCGCCATTTGAAAGATCCGCGATCTTGCCTTTCTCCGTCATTTTCCAGACGCCGTCGAGGTCGATTTTATAGCCGTTATCCGATGCGGAGTCCGACATTTGCGAAAACGTGACGGTTTTGGGAGCGCCGCTCATTAGGGACGCTTCGTTTTTGTAGTAGCGTTTCTGCTCCATATCCGCCTGACTGCCGCCCGCCGCCGCGCATAATATGAAGAATACCGCCGCGAGCGTCAGCGTGATGCAAACAGCCGACGCCGCGGTCCTGATCCTGCCCGTACTTCTTTTCATATCGTAACCTCCCGTTTATTCAAATCACTGTTTATAATATAGCATTTTTACCTTGATATGTCAATACCGATTTGACAAAAAACGCCGCCTCATACGGCGGTCATTCATTCGTCCGTCGGGACGAATATTACTTTCAAAATATTATTACGGCGAAGCCGCTTTGCCCACGTCCCCGAATCTTAACTAAAGTCCGATATGACCATTCGTTTTTTCGGCGATAACCCCCAAAAGCGATCGGGATCTGCCGCATGTTAGGTTCGTGCGCCGTAGGGGTCGGCGCCCCGACGACCCGTAAATATGCCTTCTCCTTTGGGAGAAGGTGTCGGCAAAGCCGACGGATGAGGACGGTTCAATACTTTCATGCAAACGAACGTCTTATTGCGCCATTTCAAACGGGCGATTCGTGAATCGCCCCTACGACCTTTGAATAACGTCCGTGCTGATTTTTCGTTCCGGGGGATGCCCCACCCCCCCTATCATCCCCCGTACCCCCTTTCCCCCCCCCCTTCGGGGAATTTCTTCAGGGGGTGCCGCGCGGCCCCCTCGATAAAAAAATCGAGGGAGGGGTAAGGGGGTTTGGGGGGTTGCGAGCGTATGGGAGCGGAGGGGTGGGAACCCCCCAAGGGTGCCGAAGGCACACCGAACGTCGCGGTACGCGAACCTTATTCACTCGGCTCGCAAGAGCCGAACATCATTTGCATAGCAAACATCATTGCAATGCAACATCATATGGCGCATCGCGCCATACATTATTCCTCCCGCGCGGCCTCAAGTGATCTATGATCGCTTGGGAGGGATTTAGGGGGTTTGGGGGTTGCGAGCGTATGCGAGCGGAGGGGTGGGCCGGGGTTCCCCGTTGTGAACTTGTTCGCAACGGGGGTTCACGGTAACCCCCAAGGGCGACGAAGTCGCACAGAACGTCGCCGTCGGCGACACATCATTCACTCGGCTCGTCCCGGAGCCGATCATCATGCGCGAAGCGCTCATCATGACGAAGTCTCATCATTTGACGCAAAGCGTCAATCATCATTCCTTCTTCTGCTCTTTCTTATCCATTCAAACAGGAATTCCATCTGTTCTTCGGTATGGAACCAGTGCTCTCCGCCTTTCATGACGGAAAGGTCTGCTCCGTGTTTATCTGCAAACTCCGTCACCGCCGCAATATCGGTAAAACTGTCGTGTTCGCCGTACGCGATATGCGTTTTTACGTTCCATTTTACCGGATGTTCTCTGACGTAACAGAGATATTCGTACGAAAGATCTTCCCCGAACGGGGTCTTCACCGTTCTCTTCTCTTTCAGCTCTTCCTCCGTTACGCGAGCATAATCCATCATGCCGAGTATGAGTTTTTCCATATCGACTATCGGCGATATGAAATACGCTTCGCAGAGCATTCCGTCTATGCCGGCGTTCATCGAAAAAAACGCGCCGATACTGTTTGCTATGAGGATAACTTTTTCGTATTCCTTTTTTAATTCCGTCACGGCTTCGTTTATCTCTCTTTTCGTTTCCCACGGGGTAAACGTCTTATAATCGAGACCGGTGACGTCGCAGTCGGCAAAAAGCGGCGCGAACTGCCGGCATTCGTCAGCCGTACCGCCTTTGCCGTGGATATAGATCACGATTTTATCTTTCATCTTATCTCGAACGTGAACCGGCCTTTCGTTATTGCCGCGCGGAAATGTATCCTCCGCATCACGGGACTGCCCCAGCTTCTCTCCACTCCCTTGTCGTTTACCGGGAATTCCTCGATCTCGGCGCTTAAGCGCGGATCGAACCTCATAACGCAGTCTTCACACAGATACACGGCGCCGTCCTTTATATAAGCGTCGGAAACGGTCATGAAATGAATGTCTGTTTCAGTTTCGCGCTCAAGCTCGAATTCGTCCGTGATCCTGACGGTATCATTTTCAAGAACGGTATGCCTCGTATACGAGACGATGCCGGCTTCTTTCGGATACGCTTCTCTGAGCTGCATTTTTACGCCTGCAGTTTCGTCGTATACCTCGTCGGTCGATCGGAACGCGCCGCCTATGCCCTGATCGACGCCGCCGAAACTGACCGTGTTATGATAACCGGACTGCATATACCACAGCTCGTAGCGGCGGGATGAAAACGTCTGCTTCGTGTATTCGCCGCGCCCGGGGTCGATCAGCACCGGATTTCCGTTTTTATAGACGATCACCGTACCGACGTCGACGTGGTTATGCCCCTCGGCGTTGTGGCCGCCTTTCATCGATACGAAAATGCCCCTGCCCGTGTTCTCGCTCTCTCTTGCGCACATTATTTTGAGATTCGGTATCCACGTGCGCACGGCGGCGACGCTGATCTCGGAAGCGTGATCCGGCGTTATCAGGTTGCGAAGCATTCTGTAGGCGCAGTTATAATCTACCGCACCGTCGCCGAAAGCGGCGAGCGAATCGCCGAATCTTACGAGCGCTTCGCTTCCGCATTTTTTACCCATGCGGGAGAGCTGGCTCGCGTCGGGGCGCACGATCTGCGGGCAGTCGGCGTAATTTACGAATCTGTGGCCGTGTATATACATCCTCGATTCGTATTCGCACATCGCTTTTACGAACGGATCGGAGTAAATGTCGAATCCGCCGCCGGTGATATCGTATAAAAGCTCAAGGCAGTCGAAATATGCGGCGCCGGCGACGGTCCAGTAATTCGGGCCTTCGTCGCAGCCGCCGTCGGGCGGCAGACAGCGCGTATAATTGTCAAGACATTCCGCGGCTTTGCCGACGATGAATTTCAATTCGTAATCGTCTTCGGCAAACACAGCCGCCGTGAACAGAATATTCGAAATGACCCACGGGTTCCAGTTGTTTACCGGGTTGCCGAGCAGCCCCATCCAATGGAACACGCAGTTGATGAACGGCTTTATCTGCCTGTCGCGCACCGTATATCCGAGTTTTTCACAGATAACGGGCGAATAGGCGTCGAGTTCTTCTTTATCGTAAAGGTAAACGAGCGCGAGTATCGCCGCCGTCGACGCGGAGAAAAGGTCTATCGCGTGCAGTCTGCGTTCGTCGTAGACCGCCGGCAGACCGAGATGACCGTGCGACGGGCTATACATATTCAGATGCGCCGGGACGGTCCAGCTCGATTCTTCCATTATCGCCCACACGACGTCGACGAGCTTTTCGGTAAATCTTCCCTTTTTCTCGTAAGCTTCCGCCAAGGCGAGTTCGAGCGCAATCGTGCGGCGGCGGAAATAGCGTTCTTCATAAAGCGCCCTATTGCCGTCTGTCACGAATCTGTGATACAGCGACGCGGGGCATGCCGGCACCTCGAGCGGCAGATCCGCTTCGGCGCGTTTGATTATCTCTGTTATCTTTCTTTCGTTGAATTCCGGCTTTTCCACATCTCTGAAGAGTTTTATTTCCGACAGCGGCAGGCACGCCTCTTTATTGAAAGCGTGTTCTCTCATAAGTTCAGGCATCGTCTTCACCTCGTTTTTTATCTTTTCTCTGTCTTGCAAGCAGAGTTTCGAACCATAATTCCGGGTCGGGCATCGGCGTGACGGGTACGGTATACGACCTGTCTTTATCGGTCAGCGTTCTCGTCGTTCTTATTCCGGTCTCTTTATTCGGTCTGCCGTCGACGAGCGCCGAACCGTGAGTGCCGATGCACTCTGCCGAGCAGATCATTGCTGACAGAACGGCGCGTGCGGTAAGCGCGGTATCGTACAGACGGAAATAAAGCGGCAGCTGATCTTCGTTTACTGTCACTTTTTCGGAAAATCGGTCGCACAGACCGCAGACGCGGTCGAACAGTTCTTTCATTTTCACGGTATCTCTGTCGAAATCGGCAAAGCGGCTCATTTCTCTCTGCAATTCTTTGAGTATCCGCCCGGCGTCAGGTTCGCCGTACCGTATCTTCGGCAGGCTGTATTCCGGATCTGTTATTTCGCGTTTTTGCTGTTTTGCTATATGCTCCGCGGCGCGCAGACTTCCGACCTGAGTGGAGTTCAGCGCGCTTCCGCCCGGGCGGTAAACGCCGAATGTTCCCGCCGCCTCGCCCGCGCAGTACAGTCCCTGCACGCGCGTCTGCCAGTTTTCGTCGACTTCGACGCCGCCGTTGCAGTGCTGAGCGCACACGGCAATTCTCAGCCGGTCTTTTTCAAGGTCGATGCCGTGATCGAGATACAGCTCGTACGCGCCTTCGTTCATTTTTCTCAGTCTTTGTACCGGCGTGCCGGACAGAGCGCCGGATCTTTGCAGATACGCGTACGCTTCTTCCGGCAGTATGCCGAATCCGTTTTGCAGACCTTTCGGGTTTTGAGTATAATCGAGATATACGCGTCTGCCCTTTTTTATCTGCTCAGAAACGAGCAGATCGACCTTTGACGAACCGTTCGTTTTCCTTGTGTCGAACGGCCACTGATATCCTTTTAAGAATATCAGCCCGAGCGAATCCGCGCCGAGCGCGTCGTAAAGAAATTCCCTCTCTGTTCCGTTTCCGTCGACCGAGATATATCTCGGCAGTACCTGCTGATACGTGCCGGACAGATTCCAGCGAAATTCCGTACTTGCGATCCCGTACTGCCATTCTTCCAGGTTGCAGAGCAGCGCGCCGGCGTCGACGGCGAGACCGGTGGCACCGTGCTGACTTTCGGGATATACGGTGTTTTCGTATATGCCGGCCGGACCCCCGGTACAGAGGACCGCGTTCTGACAGCCGATGACTGTAATCTGCCCCGTTTTTACCGAGACGCACGCGACTCCGGTCACGGCGTTGTCTTTCGTGATTATTTTTATTACCTGAGCGCTGTCTATGATCTCTATACCGCGTTCGGATACAGAACGTTCAAGCGCCTCGGTCATGTATTTCGAAGTCAGCGGACCCGCGGATGTGGCTCTCGTTCTCGGATCGTGGTCCGTCTTATATCCGGCGTATTCGCCGTATTCGTTGCACGGGAACGGAACGCCGAGCTCGACAAGGCGCATGAAACAGCGCGTCGAATACGCCGCCTCGCACAGCGCGTGCTCGCCCTTTACGCCGCCGCCGGAATAAAGCGTGCCGGCAAGCTCTCTCACGCTGTCGCCTTCGGAGCCGCAGAGCGAGAGTTTATAATAAGTCTGCTTGTCGCTACCGGTGTTGCGGGAAGTGCCCATGCGCCTGCCTTCGGTCACGATCGCGATATCTCGCACGCCGAGACCGTAAAGCCGGTCTGCGGCGTTGAAGCCGGCGCAGCCGGAACCGATGATCAGTGTGTTGTAACGTTTCATAATCTTCTTATATGCATTCCTCCGTCGACTGTGAACGAGCATCCCGTCGTATAGCCGAAAGTGCCGTCGCAGAGCGCGGCGACCGCTTTGGCGATATCCGACGGCTGACCCCAGCGCGCGATCGGAACGAGCCCCTCGGATATGAGTTTATCGTATTTGCCTTTGACCGCCGCAGTCATTCCGGTGGCTATGATCCCCGGGCAGATCTCGTTTACCGGTATGCCGTATTCGGCAAGGCGGTCGGCAAAAAGCATAGTTATCATCGAAACACCGGCTTTCGATATGCAGTATTCGCCGCGGCTCGTCGAACTCGTATAAGCTGAGCAGGACGAAATATTCACTATGTAACCGCCCTTGCCCTGCGCTATCATGGCGTTCGCCGACGCCTGAGTCAGAAACAGCGTGCCTTTTGTATTCACGCCCATGACGAAATCGTAGCTTTCTTCGGTCATCTCGAGTATATCGCGGCGAACCTTCGGCGCGACTCCGGCGACGTTGACGAGAACGGCGAGCTCGCCGATACCGAGCGCGGTGCGAACGAGTTCTTCTCTGCTCTCTCTGCTTGAGATATCGCCTTTTACATACGTGAAACCGGCTTTTTCAAAGCCCTGCTCCGCTACGTCCATACCGACGACGTGATATCCTTTTTCTATGAGCGTCAGCGCGGTCTCTTTACCGATACCGCCGAGAGCGCCGGTCACAATTGCGACTTTCATTTTTTCATCTCCTTATAAGAATTCCTGTAATATCCGTTATAAACGGCGCAGCCGCTTTCGCGTTTGCCGCGCATAAGCTCGGTGCATTTCGAACAGCACAGACAGCACTTCTTCGAATCGAACGTTTTGCTTGCGTGATCTTTATAAAACGACGGGTAGGCGAGCCACATGCGCCCGAAACCGGCAAGATCGCATACGCCGTCATCAAGCTGTCTTTCGGCTTCTTCGATCGCTTTTTCTTTATAATACGAGAAGCCCGAACCTACGACTGTCAGAGCCGGAAACGCGTTTTTTATATGTTTTTCGACCGTAATGAACCTTTGCAAGCCCGCCTCCGGCGGCTCGGGCGGCGTGTACGCGCCTTTTCTGTACGGGCGGTTGACGTGCGGATTGTAATACGGATTGCCGACCGTGACGTTCAGAATATCGATACCGCGTTTCACAAGCTCGCCGATAAGCCTGTCCGGCTCGGAAAGATCGAGTTCGCCTCTTTCATCACAGCCGAAGCCGTTCGGGTACGGCACCATATCCGACACGCCGAGGCGCGTGCAGATCAACGTACCGTCCGCTACGGCGGCTTTCACCGCGCCGATACAGTCGAGATAAAGCCTCGTTCTGTTCTCAAAGCTCCCGCCGTATCTGCCGGGGCGCGAATAAGCGGAGAGAAGCTCCTGCAAAAGATACCCGTGGCACGATTTTATATCCACGCCGTCAAAACCGGCTTCGACCGCAAGTTTCGCCGCCGCGGCGTATTTATCGGGCAGCGAATCGAGATATCCGTCCGTGACGATATTTTCGTCGCCGACCGGTCTCGTTTTTTCATAGACGGAGTTGTGATACGCGATAAGAGGTCTGACGCTCTGCCTGCCGGAATGGGTAAGCTGAAGTATATACACCTGCCTTTGATCCGCGGCGTCTCTCATCTTTTGTAAAAGCGCACGGAAAGAACCGGCGTTCTGCTCCGTGATCATCATCTGACGGACGTTCGTACGCCCCTCTAGGCATACCGCGCACGCCTCGAACCATACGACCCCCGCCCCGCTTTCCGCGGCTCTCAGGTATTTTTCCGCCGTCAGCTCGCCGGGCGACCCGTCTTCGTTACAGTCGCACCCCTCCATCGGCTGAAGCACCGCGCGGTTATTTATAACCGTGTTTTTTATTCTCAATACATCATCTATCATAATCCGACCCGCTTTTGATTTATATCATTAGTATACAATAACATTTGATAAAAGTCAACATAAAACAACGGAGTTAATAAAAAACCGCCGCATTTTTCTTGCGGCGGTCGGTCCTCATTACCAGATCTTATCGTTGTATCTTGTGTTTTCAACGCCTTTGGCTGTCAGTTTGTTAACGAGTCTGTCGAGTTTCGGTTTCCACAGATTTCTAAACCATTCGGTTTTGCCGAACCATTTGACGAGCGTCGGGCTTATCGCATAGTATAGGCGTATAAATGTACGACCGTACCATGTTTTTGCCAAAGTGTAGTCTCTGAAGCGTCTCAACGTCCAGACTTGTGGGCAGTCATACGAGCCGTAAACCGCCGTAGCTATATAGCATCCGCCGGAATTCATGGTATTGACGCCCACCGAGCTTGGAAGAGGGGGCGGATCGAATGACGGATTGTAAAGCGACATCAATCCGTATAATTCTGATAGTTCGTCCAGATTCTGTCTTCTGACTCCGTCGTCGTTTTCAAAAGAGTAGCGTTTTCTATCGGGATGTAATTCGGCTTCCAGTCCGTATCTGATTATAGCCGCTTTCAGCGATAAACGCTGATATGCCGTATCCATATACTCCTGATCGCCCGCGTGCTCTTTCGCGTCTTCTTCACTGTATGAAGATGTCGAATAGCCGGACGTTATTTCCAATATCATATTCCAGTCATAAAGACTTTTCAAGATCGCCTGGATATGACTTGACGGCGCACACTGATGTTCACCGAAATACAGGCGGAATTTTTCGAATTCTACCGAAGCATATTGATGAGTCAAAACGTTCAAATGTTCACAGACAGTGTTCGAAGCCGTCCACTCCGCATTATACTTGCTTTGTTCATCAGAATAATTCAGTTCGGGATACATGCGTCTAAATGCAGAAGACATCATGGCGGTAAGATCAATGACCTTAAATGCTGTATCAGAAGGAATTTTAATTATTTCCCGCCATATTTTGGTCTTGCTGTCAGCGTCGCCGGCATTGAGAAATCTTTGCCATATCTGGTCGGTTTTATATAGCACATATTCACAGAAGTCGTCGTTTGCCTGCTTTGAAACTGCGAAAAATTCTTCGACCGTTTCGGTTTCAGCGCATGTCGATGAAATGAGCGATCCGACCCTGCCCGCATTCTCTTTATTGGTTAAAATATCGTCAAAAGCCCACATAATAGCTTTTATGGACCTTATGCCGATTTCTTTGCAAAATGCGTTTGACGTGATCAGATTGTTTTCCGTGGTAAATACGATATAATCCTTGAATTGATTGTTATCGTACAGATCGATCGCCTTTTGACGTATATCTTTAAACATAACGTCAAAAACCTCTTTCCGTTTGTCAACGATATCAATGCTCGGCAGCTGCGGTTCCTTGAACTCGGGAACTAACAACTTCTTTCTTCTGTATAGCTCACTAAGTGTTTCAAGGGATGTTTTCCTTTGTTCCGTAAACCTTATAAGCGAGACCTCTGCACCTTGGTTATCGACTGTTGCATTCAGTTCGCAAGTCAAAAACTCTGAAAATTTGTCAAGAGTTTCAATTACAGACTTTGCATTTTTCTTGGCTTTCTCAAGTTTAGCCTGATCTTCCTCGCCGTCTTTAGGAAAATACATATCCGACTGGCACATACCGTACGTTTCGTAGTCTTGGAATGTCCTGCACATTGATGACGTCGTTTGTATCCATTCCTCTCTTGAGCCGAATTTTCTATTTGCCTCAATCGATTCGATCCCTTTTTGGCATATCCGTATGAACGTTTCCCTGTCTTTGTTTTCTACATACTCAGCTGTGACGATACTGTCATACGGTATGTTATACTTAGCATCAGCCTCGGTAACTGTAAGATTTTCGTTTTGAAGCAACGCTTCAGGGGGACTTTTGAAATATACACCAAGAAGGCCTTCGACATTTTTCTGGAACGTTATTAAAAAATCTACCGCTCCTGCAGTTTTATTGTCGATTTTATCATAGACATTCTCAAACACTTCATCGGCTGCGCTGACAAGCCAATCATCCATTGCTTTATAAGCGGCTGACTTTAAATAATAATATTCTTCTAGAGACGCCGCTCTTTTTTTCAGACCGCTCATCGAAGTGAGAAATGATTTTTGAGGATCAACAGTTTGATCACAAAAGCCAGAAAAAGACGTCAGTTTCATCTGAGAAAGCACTGCGTATAAAAAAACTCCGCCGGGCTCTTCATCAGAATCATTGTTTTTGAAAAAGCTTATTGCTGAAACATAATCACCTTTTTCGTAAAGCTCTTTGATCCTTCTTACTCCGTAACTTGTATACTCCATCCCTGACTCCTATTTTTCAACAGTATATCCGCATTCGGAGCACACATACGTCACTTTTTTCTTACCGAGCGCGCCTGCCGCAACGCCGATAGGACCGAAAAGCAGGGCGCCTGCTACCGCTTTTCCTCCGCTGAAGCCGCCTTTTCTTTCACCGATCGGTTTGAGATATCCGAGGTGACATTTCGGACACGTTGTAAAAGTTAAATCTGCCATTTTCTTTTTCTCCTTTTTTTATTTTCAAGCCTTTTCTGACCCGATGTTCTGATTTAAGAATGATATCCACTCTGCCCAGGGCGACCGTCATTCTTTTCGTTATTTGCGCATTTTTTATCGAATTATGACGATATAATTATATAATTTCAAAATGTGAAAGTCAATGAGCACAGAGCGCAGTCTCAAATTGTTTACATAACATTAAAAGATAAATATAATCTGCCTGATTTCCGATGTTAAAAACAGCGCTCCGGTCCGTTCCGCGCTCATGAAACTTATCTTTATACGCCGCGATATTGCAAGGTTTGTAAAAAAAGTATTGATTTTTACGTTTTTTTATGGTAAACTGATAAAAATGAAAGCGTCAAAAGGAGTTTTTACCATGTACAAGAGCGAAGAAGGGCTTATATGGCTTGCCACGGGCAAAGAGAAAGTTTACTTACAGCCGGCTATGTGCAACCGCCACGGGCTGATCGCGGGGGCGACCGGCACGGGCAAAACGGTGACTCTCAAGGTCATCGCCGAGGCGTTTTCCGAAATGGGCGTGCCGACGTTCATCGCCGACATCAAAGGCGACGTTTCGGGTATGTGCGTCGAAGGATGTGAGACGAAACACATTCGCCGCAGTATCGATTCGATGGGACTTGAAAACTTCACATACACGAAGTACCCCGTGAGATTCTTCGACGTTTACGCAAGACACGGGCATCCCGTACGCACCACCATAACCGATATGGGACCGGTCCTTCTCGCAAGACTTCTCGGTCTGAACGAGACGCAGACGGGCGTTCTTCGCATAATTTTCCGCATTGCCGACGACAAACAGCTGCTTCTGATCGATCTGAAGGATCTGCGGAGCATGATACAGCACGTCGGCGACAACGCGACCGAATACAAGCTGACCTACGGCAACGTATCGGCGCAGACGCTCGGCGCGATACAGCGCGCTCTGCTCACGCTCGAAGACGAGGGCGGCGGAGTATTTTTCGGCGAGCCGATGCTCGATATCTCCGACTGGTTCGACTGGGACGAGAACGGCATGGGCATTATGAACATACTCGAATGTCAGCAGCTTTTCCAGCGTCCTCTGCTCTACGGCACGTTCCTGTTATGGATGCTCTCCGAGCTTTACGAGCTTCTGCCCGAGGCGGGCGATCTCGACAAGCCGAAGATCGCGTTCTTCTTCGACGAGGCTCATCTGCTCTTCAAAGACGCGCCTAAAGCCTTACTTGAAAAGATCGAACAGGTCGTGAGACTGATAAGATCGAAAGGCGTGAGCGTCTGGTTCATAACGCAGAACCCGTCGGATATACCCGAATCGGTGCTTTCACAGTTAGGCAACCGCGTACAGCACGCGCTCCGCGCTTACACGCCGAACGAGCAGAAAGATCTGCGCTACGCGGCGAGATCTTTCCGCACCAACCCCGATTTCGATACCGAAAGAGTCTTGCAGGAGCTTGCGACGGGCGAAGCGCTCGTCTCTGTGCTCGACGCGAAAGGCGTGCCGTCGGTAGTACAGCGCGCGAACGTACTGCCGCCGCGCAGCTCCATGAACGCCGCGACCGAACGCGATATCCAGACGGTGATCTTCGGCAGTCCCCTCAAGCAGAAATACGAAGAGTCCGTCGACCGCGAATCGGCGTACGAGGTCATAACCGAACAGAGAAAAGCCGAAGAAGAAGCGAAAGCCGAAGAAGAGGCGAAAGCCAAAGCCGAAAAAGAAGCCGCCGCAAAAGAGAAAGAAAAAGCAAAATCAAAAACCGCCAAAAAAACGACCTCGGCTTTATCCAAAGCCGCCAGCTCCGCCGCGACGTCGATCGGCAGAGAGATCGGTAAGAACATAATCAGGGGTCTTTTCGGCAACTGGAAGAGATGAAAGTCAAAACCGTTGTCGCCGACGTTTTTCTGTCGCTGTGCTACGCCGCGCTGTCGTGCTGCGGACTTCTGATCACGGGCAGATACCATCTGCTCGTGCTCATAGTGCCGGCGGTCGTCGCGATAAACGTTATGGCGGGCGTCGGCGGTTATGCGGACGTGCCTACGCTGCGACTGAAATTCTGCCGGCACGGAACGTCCTGTCTTATAATATTCTTCGTTACGCTGATCGTCGGTTTCGTATATCTCGCGTGTCTCGGTTTTGCGTATCTGCCGAACGATCACTGGCCGTTCACGGTCAGCGCGATCGTTTTCACCGTATGCGAATTCATAATGTTCTCAAACGGAATAATATCCGTATACTGCACGTCGGTACAGCTCGGCATAAGGATACGCGTGCTCGGTCTGCTCTTCGGTCTTATCCCGCCGGTAAACCTGATAATGCTGTGGATCATAATCAAAAAATGCGCTGAGGAGGTACGGTTCGAGACCGAGAAGAGCCTTGTCGATCTTGCGCGCGCGGACGAGCAGGTGTGCAGAACGAAATATCCGATACTGCTCGTACACGGATTCTTCTTCCGCGACTACAAGCATTTCAACT
This sequence comes from Clostridiales bacterium, assembly GCA_016281775.1. GTDB lineage: Bacteria > Bacillota > Clostridia > Oscillospirales > CAG-272 > UBA1248. Next base: position 17,839 of record JAEEJH010000118.1, read on the forward strand.
ACTGGGGCAGGATACCGTACGAGCTGTCGCTCAACGGCGCGATAGTCTATTACGGAGATCACCAGTCCGCCGGATCCGTGAAAGACAGCGCGAAAGAGCTGACCGAAAAGATCGAAAAGATCGTGAGCGATACCGGCTGTGAGAAGATGAACGTCATCGCGCACTCAAAAGGCGGCCTCGACTGCCGCTGTGCGATCAAAAACGGCGCGGGCAAATACGTCGCCTCTCTGACGACCGTCAGCACGCCTCACAGAGGCTGTATATTCGCCGATTATCTGCTTACGAAAATATCTCCGAAAATCCAGAGCCGCATCGCGCGGACTTACAACTGCGCGGCGCACAAGTTGGGTGACCCGTCGCCCGATTTCATGGCGGCGGTACACGATCTGACCGCCGAAAAATGCGCGGTATTCGATAAAGAATTCACCGTGCCGGAGGGCATATTCTGTCAGAGCGTCGGTTCCGAGATGAGACACGCCGGCTACGGCAGGTTCCCCCTGAATCTGTTTTACCACCTCGTGAAAAATTTCAGCGGCGCAAACGACGGGCTCGTATCATACGATTCATTCCGCTTCGGAGAAAAATACACTTATCTCGTCCCGCGCTATTCGCGCGGCATATCGCACGGCGATATGATAGATCTCAACCGCGAGAACATCAAGGGCTTCGATGTCCGCGAATTTTACGTCGGTCTCGTGAAAGATCTTAAAGAACGGGGACTTTAACGGCAATAAAGCCTTACGGCTGTGATTTTTCAGCCGCAAGGCTTTTTTTGTTTGCAAAAATTTCCGGACTGTTGACCGACTGTAAACAATCCGCGACTGCGCTCCGTGCTCATTGACTTTATAAAATGAAAAGTTTAAAATACACAAAATATATATTTTTTAAGGCTGTGTTAAGGCACTAAGGTTTTTCATTCCCTTTTGTGCCTTCTGCGCAGCAGAAAGGAATGGTCAAAAATATGAATCTTATGGTTGCTGCGATCATAGCAGGAGTGGTCGCGATTATTCTTTCAATCCTGATATTTATCTACATAATGCCAAAAAAAAGAAGAGACGGTCTTAACGGTTTTTTCAAGTGGCTGTCGGATCTGTTTAATTTCAGATTTCTCATACTTGAATACATAGTTAAAGGCCTGTACGTTCTGTGCACGGTCAGCTCCGTCTGTTACGGATTTTTCCTTCTCTTCTCGGGTTATATGACGGAAACGTATGAGTATAATCAGGCGATCGATGAATACTATACGGTCAGTCATTTTCACAGCTATGCTCATTTCGGACTTTTGATTATGATCGCCGGTCCGATCGCCGTCAGGATCGCCTACGAATTGCTTATGATGTTTATCCTTGTCGTTAAAAATACTTCCGAGATAAACACTAAGATGGACAAACGCGTCATTGAAGAACCGATAATACGCGCTGAAAAGCAGGCGGAAAAACCCGAAAATAACGATTTACCGGAGCTTTGATAAAACTATGAGTGAAAGATACGAAAGATTGTTTGAAGGTCCAAACGACCTTTATGCGGAAGACTCGCCCGTACTGATAAAAGCGCACGTTCTGCTGCGGGACAACGAGACCGGATCGGTCATTGCGCAGATCAAGTTTCAGAACCTCACGGAAACGGATATCACGTTTTTAAAAGTCAGGATCTCGGCAGTTGACGCGCTCACCGCCCCGATAGAGCCTTCGGAATATTATATATATAACGATGTCAAAGCCGGGGCGTTTGAAACATTCGGCCAGAACAAACCCCTGCCTTTGCCAAACGCTTCGGCGCGTTCTTACACGGTCGCGGTCGTCGGCGTTTCGCAGAGCGACGGTACCATATGGCAAAATGAAGACGCCGTCTGGCATCCGGATAAGGAGGCGGCCGATATTGCCGAAAAAGAGCTGGCGTATAAAAACGCCGTTGAGAAGAAGAACGCCGCGGTCACCGCAGACGACTACAAAGCCGCCGCCGCGGAATTTGCAAAGCTCGGAGATCACAGAGAAGCCGCGCAGGCGTACGAATACTGCATGTATGAGGCGCGGTTATGCGACGCCGTCGAACACCGGAAAGAATCGAGAAAAAAGAAACTGCTGATCACCGCCGTGATACTCGGCGCGCTGGCGGTCATTCTCGTTATCTGGTTCGTTTTCGCAGTCCCCGCAATAAACTACGGCAAGGCGTGCGATCTGTATAACGCGGGAGAATACGCAAAAGCCGCCGAGGCTTTTGACGCTCTCGGAAATTACCAAGACTCAACCGTAATGGTGAAAGAGTGCAAGTATCAGAATGCAAACAAAAACTACAACGATGAAAAGTACGGCGCTGCGTTCAAAGGCTATAAAGAGCTCGGTTATTATAAAGAATCGAGCAAATACGCGCTCGAATGCATACCGCACTGGTTAGAAAGCATTTTTGAAAAAGCCGGAGGTACGGCTTCCGCAAAAGAATTTACCGCCGCATTAAAAGACTTTGACGGTACCTACTACTGCGGTGACGTCCATATGTACGACGTATATAAACCGATCGCGAAATTCATAGAGTCTCACGGAGACTTCGATTATTGGATCGACTTTAACGACTATACGTACAGATCGGAACTGATGCTTACGGTGCTCGGCGTATTTCCGGATACGTATAAGGACGTGAAGGATCTAAAACAGGTGTTTTCAGATATTACCGACAGCAAAATGCGCACGTGGAATTCAGACGATTATTTAGCAGATAACACGGATCTGCTCAAAGGGCTGTGGTACGACTACGCATTTGTACGGAGTTATCTGCAGGACGATCTTGTAGTTTACGATTTTCTTATCGGTGACTGGAGGACGACCAACGGCGATTATTATCTGACTTTCACAGAAGAAGACGGCAGCACGCATATGCAGTATAATCTTCCGCATACCAGGCCCGACGGCGTCAAGTACTATTCTATCGAAAGTATGACGGTCTATTTAAAAGACGATGAGAAACATCTGGCAACGTTATACGAGATCACCATGACCGGATACGACTCGATGAGCGTTTACTGCATCAAGGATAAAAAAACGTACACATTATACAGAAATTAAAGCGCATACCTCAATAACGTTAAGTTCAATTCAAAAAAGGGGTTGTTTAAAAACCTGAATTATAATTCAGGCGGATAAACAGCCTTTTTGTGTAATAAATAGTTGCAAATCTGTAAAAACTGATAATATAGTGTCGGCACGCAAGGGTTTTCTTCACCGGGAACCATAATAATATCCCGCGGCCGGGTCCTCCCCCCTCCCGGTCGCGGCGCTGCGCGCAATATAGGTGAAGAAAACCGTCGCAACCGAAAGAAAAAAGTATTTATAATTATATTTTTACGTTTTTCAGCCGCAAAACACAAAAAGGAGTTGTTTAAACGCCTATAATATCGGCGAGGTTTTTAAACAATCCCTTTTGTTATCTGTTGGAATTTTACAAGGCTATTCCGCAGCCTGTTCGGTCTCGGTCGGAGTTTTGTCAGATCCGCCGTTATCTGTTAGCTGTTCGGCTTCTTTTGCGGCTCTGGCTTCGCAGGTCTTGCAGAGCCTCGTTTTGCCGTTTTCGATGGCGGACGCCGACGTGCCCGTATTGAGATTTACGGTGTTGCTGAGGTGCCCGCAGTCGTCGTAAGCGTGATAGACCGTACCGCTGTCGGTCCAGAATACCGTCTCGATATGCGCGTTTTCAAGCATTTCTTCCTGAGATATGGGATTCCAGTCGATGCCGAAAAGTCCCCCGATGAGAAGAGCGACGGCGGCGATGACGGTCGCGATGATCTTTGATTTCTTATCCGCTTTTTTATCGGTG
>JAEEJH010000119.1 GCA_016281775.1 Clostridiales bacterium
CTTGCGCGGCATAAAATAAATCGCGCCCGTAATAAGGCGCGATCCGTTATTATTTCTAAGGCAGAAGCAGATCGCCTTCACCGACGGGGTACGGGGTTTTGAGATTGAACACCTGCTTCGGGTGCGGAGCCGAATCTATCTCTATTCCGTCTTCGCTGCGCATTTCGTTTGCTGCAAACGGTTCCGTCACGCCGTCAGGCGTGAGAAACGATACGCGGTCGCCTTTGAAAAGCTTGTTTTTCTGCTTTATTTTCGCCGTTTGCGACGCCCCGTCGTACGATATGACTATGCCGTAATACGGGCGTTCGGCGATATAGCCGGGTTTTGTGACGGTTTTGGCGTCGTTCGAAGGAGAATCGAAATAATAACCCGTATCGTATTCGCGGTGAGTCACGCTTTCAAGCAGGGCGCGGTCCGACGGATCGGGCGCTTTGCCGTCGAAATACAGATCGAGCGCGTGGCGGTACGCGTATGCGGTCGCGGCGGCGTAGTAGACGCTCTTCATTCGCCCTTCGATCTTGAAAGACGATATTCCGGCTTCGCAAAGCTCTTTGATATGTTCTATCATGCACATATCGCGCGAGGAGAGGATAAACGTTCCCTCCTCCGTCTGCATTATACCCGGCGTTCGCGTTTCGTCGCGTTCTTCAGACAGCGAATAGAGCTTGTAGTTCCAGCGGCAGGGCTGGGCGCACATACCGCTGTTGCCGTCACGCCCGGTGAAATGGTTCGACAGTAAGCATCTGCCGCTGTATGAAACGCACATCGCGCCGTGAACGAACGCTTCGAGTTCGATCTGTTCGGGCACGTTTTTTCTTATTTCAATTATCTCGGATAAAGACAGTTCGCGCGCAAGAACGAGCCTTTTGGCGTTGTAATTCTTAACGTATTCGAGCGCGGCGTAAGACGAGATTATGCTCGTCTGAGTCGAAACGTGGATAACGGCATCGGGGCAAAGCCTGTGAAGCAGGCTCATGACGCCGAGATCGGCGACGATGAACGCGTCGGGCTTCAGTTCGCAGACTGCGGGAATATACTTTTGCAGCTCCGCGTATTCGCGGTCGCGCGGCATCGTGTTTAGCGTGATATATACTTTAACGCCGCGTTCGTGAGCGTATTTTATCGCTTCGGACATCTCGTCGGGCGTGAAATTGCCGCAGCCGGAACGCATACCGAAGCTCTTGCCCGACAGATACACCGCGTCGGCGCCGAATCTCACGGCGGCTTTCATTTTTTCAAAGTCTCCCGCGGGAGATAAGATCTCAGGTTTTCTCATTTGTTTTTTAACGCCTGTTCCAACGCGTTGCCGAGCTCGATTCTCGCTTCGGCGAGCGCGTTCTCGTCGGAGGTGAACTCGACTATGCTCTTTGAAACTTTGCTTATTATCTTATCGACCGCTTCTCTGCCCGCGATGTTTTCGAGCATCGTAAGCATCTCGAAATCTTCGATACCGTCTCGCACGGCTTCAAGTCTGCACGAACCGCAGGCGCCGTCTATACCGACCTCGGAGCCCGGGTACAAGAGCGAACCGTCGCCGAAAACTTCGTCCGAAAGCCATTTCTGACCGGTCTGATAATCGGTGCCGACGGTCGCCATGCTCTTCCACGGGTTTTCGACTTTGTTCCAGTAACTGCACGACCAGTATAAGAAGCCGTTGACGTTATACTGCTTCTGCTGCCAGAAAAGCAGTCTGTTCTGAAAGCCCTGCATGTCGACGTACATATTCAGATACGGCATGCCGGGTTCCCAGCAGACGTACCACCATACGTCGTCTCCGCCCTCGGCTTCGGTCTTCATACGCTGACCGAATTCGGGGTAAGTCTTTTTCTGAGACGTCGAATATAAAAGCTTTCTGCCCTTCGCTCTGTCTTCGGATCTGGTGAAACAAAACGTTTTCGGGCACCATATATCGACGTACTCGCTCATAAAAGCGATCTGGTCGCGGCTGTCGTCGTATTTGGCGTTCTGGAAAAACGGTACGACGATACGCACGCCGGGGCAGAGTTCGCGTATCCTTGCGCACCTCGCCGCCATATCGTTCAGCGCCTGGACGGTGCCGGGTTCGTCGTACGGGTAAAAATACGCTTTTTTCATCCATTCTTCATTTGAAGAAAGCTTTTCATGATACGCGCGCATCGTATCGTCGTTTCCTGAGTAAGAAACGCGGAACGACCTGACTCTCGCATCGGACATATAAGCGTCGGCGCGTTCGTCGAGCACGTCGTAAGGCAGACTGTAGGCGTTACAGTGATGATCGAGCAGATAATCATAATACTCTTTATACAGGTTTTCTCCGTGGAAGCGCGATATCTGATCGGACGAAAGACCCATGACCGCCTCGCTCGTCATTGTCTCGGGAAGTTCGATATCCCATACGCGGCAGAAAAGCCTGACCTGCTTCACGGTCTTATCGCCCTGCTTAACGCTTATTATGCCGGAGTAGTCGCCTGCCGGAGTATTTTCAGTCGTTTGCAGCGAGACGAATATCGCCTGAGACTTGCCCGCCTCGATATCGAACTCTTCGGTCTGTTCATTCATCAAAGCGATCGGATCGGGATAACGGGTCTTAAGGCACTTGATATAATACTGGCGCAGTATCGCCGTCTGTACCGTATCGCCGTTTTTGTTTTGAAGCGGAGCGCACGATACCGACAGCCCGGTCTTCGCCTCGCTTGAAGATATCACTATCTGCGCGTTTTCGGTCTCGCGCTTTGCCATATAGACGGTCTGCGAAACAAGACCCGTATCCGCGGGCTTGTCGGGGTCGGTCTTAGTATAAGAATTCACAAACCAGACCTTCACGTTTTCATCTTCGTCGGGCGCTTTTACGATCTCTTCTGTCTGCGGTTCCATCGTACTGTCCTCCACCTTCTCTGTCGTTATCTGCGTCTGCCGTTCTGTCGCTTCTTCGGTCGTGACGGCGGCGGGCTTCTCCGTGCAGCCGCAAAAGAGCGGCACGAGCGTCAAAACCGCCAGAATAACGGATAATACTGTTTTCATAATATCACCTTATTTGTTTTTGAGCGCCGCTTCGAGCGCGTTGCCGAGCTCTATTCTCGCATCGGCGAGATCGTTTTCGTTTTTAGTATATTCGATGATGTTCGTCGATACCTTTGCTATTATTGCGTCGACGGCGTCTCTGCCCGCCGCCTGCTCAAGCATGGTGAGCATCTCGTATTCTTCGAGGCCGTCGCGTACGGCGTGCAGACGTACGCTGCCGCACGGTCCGTCGACGTTGACCTCGGAACCGGGATACAGCAGCGAGCCGTCGCCGAACACGCCGTCGGAGAGTCCGCTTGCACCTGTCCGGTAATCGGTGCCGACGGTCGCCATATTGGTCCACGGGTTTTTGACGCGATCCCACGCGTTACTGCTCCAGTAAAGAAAACCGGTGCAGTCATACTGCTTCTGCTGCCAGAAAAGCAGTCTGTTGATATAACCCTGCATATCGATGAACATATTCGCGTACGGCTTGCCGGGTTCCCAGCAGACGTACCACCAAACCTCGTCGCCGCCGGCGACCTCATCTTTCATACGCTGACCGAATTCGGTGTATTTTTTTCTCTGATTCGCGGTGTAAAGCACCCTCTTGCCGGTCGCCTTGTCGGTCGTCTTCGTGAAGCAGAACGTTTTCGGACACCAGATATTTATATATTCGCTCATCATCGCTATCTGATCGCGTTCGCCGTCGTATTCTATATCGGTAAAGAACGGTACGACTATGCGCGCGCCGGGATGGTATTTCTTTATCGTCGTACCGACGCCGGCGACGATATTCAGTTTATCTGTATCGGTAGGTTCGTCGTACGGATAATAGAACGCTTTTTTTACCCAGAGTTCGTTCGACGTTATCTTCTGCGCACGCGCGGAGAGCAGGTTCGTATCGTTCCATTCGTATGGGATCGAGAACGAATTGACTCTCGGATCGTTCATATAGACCTCGGAACGTTCGTCCAGGATATCGTACGGCATATCCCACGGATTCACTCTGAAATCGAGCAGGAATTCGTAATATTCTTTATAATAATCTTTCGCGGACATATCGTGGAAACGCGCGATCTGATCGCGGTAAAGATTGACGGTGGCGACGCTCGTCATCGTCTCGGGCATCACTATATCCCATACGTGGCAGAAAAGACGGAGCTGTTTGACCGTCTTGTCGCCCTGCATGACGCTTACTACACCGGCGTAGTCGCCCGCCGGGGTCTCGGCCGTCGTCTTCAGCTGGATGAACATGGCCTGGGATCTGCCCGCTTTCAGATCGAAGCATCTCGTCGTATCGTTCATCGGTGCTACGGGGTCGGGATAATACGTTCTTGCACATTTCACGTAATACTGTCGAAGGACTTCGGTCTGTATCTCGTCGCCTTTTCTGTTTTTCAGAGTCGACGCCTGAACGGAAAGACCTTCTCTGTTCTCGGACGATGAAATGACGATCTGCGCGTCTTCGCACTCGCCGCGCGTCATATAGACGGTAAAGCTCTTATTGTCTGTCGGAGCCGGATTGTTCGGGCTCGTTTTGGTAAACGAATTTACGTACCACGCCGATATCTTATCGTCGTCGTCCGGAGCGGTGATAAGCTCTTCGGTCGCGGGTTCCGTTTCTTCTTCGGTGACCTGCACGGTCACGGTATCCGCTTCGGTCGCTTTTTCCGTCGCAGGTATGGTCGTTACCGGCTCGCTGCCGGTACAGCCGGAAAGCGCCGCGGCAAGCGTGAGTAACGCAAGTAATAACGCTGTCAACTTTTTCATTTTTCCGCCTCTTAAAATACGAAATTACCGTTTTTGAAAACGGGTATCATCTCACCGTCATACGTTTTGCCGGTCACGGTCATATCGGACGTGCCGAACATGAAGTCGACGTGGACGCCGCTGTCGTTCGAACCCTTTTGCTTCGCCTCTTCTTCGCTCATCTTATCGCCGTTTTTGATCGTCACGGCGTAACTTGAACCGAGTGCGAGGTGGCACGATGCGTTTTCGTCAAACAGGGTGTTATAGAACAGTATCTTCATATCGGATATCGGGCTGTGATACGGTATCAGAGCGACCTCACCGAGCCGGCTCGAGCCTTCGTCTGTCCCGAGCAGACGGGAAAGCGCTTCTTCACCTTTTTCGGCGCGATGCCCGATCACTTTGCCGTCTTTGAAAGTCAGACTGAAATTTTCTATAAGCGTACCCTGATAAGACAGAGGCATAGCGGAGTAAACGACGCCGTCGACGCGGTACATATCGGGCATGGTGAACACTTCTTCAGTCGGGATATTCGGCATATATTTCGTCTTTTTGTCGGTTTTGTCGGAACCTCCCTGCCAGATATGATCTTTTACAAGGCCCACGTGCAGGTCCGTGCCGAGCGAGTTTTTAAAATGAAGTTCTTCGAAATTATAGCCGTTCAGTATCTTTGCGCGGCGTTTCAGCGTTCTGTCGTGCGCCCGCCATTTCTTTTCGGCGTCGCCTCTGCCTATGCGCGAAGCTTTGAATATCGCTTTGATCAGTTTGTCAAACGCAATCTGATCGCTTTCATCCGGAAAAACTTTACGCGCCCATTCGATACTCGGATACGCGACAATGCACCACTGGAACACGCCTTTATCCATCAGATCGTGGAATTCCTCGCTCGCCTTGTTCATTGCGCGCGAAAACGCGAGCATTTTGCCGCCGTCGACGCCTTTCAGCCCCTCCGGATCGCCGCCCGCGATATTTATGAAAGCGCCGCCGCTTCGGAGATAGTGTGTCCTCTGCTCTTTTACGAAATCGGGTATGTCGGCAAGCGTTTCCGCCGCCGCATATTCGAAACGCGTTCTTTCCGCTTTCAGATCGGAATACCTTATAAAAACGTCCTTTGC
>JAEEJH010000120.1 GCA_016281775.1 Clostridiales bacterium
CTCTTCATAGTCGCCGAGCGATTTCATCGTGTAACCCTGATCCGACAGGCGCCGCTTTTCTTCTTTATACGTTTCGTATACGGCGCGGCGGCTCGATTCCGCGCCTTCGTTTACGGCGCGTACGTCGAGCAGAAAATCGAATACGCTGTCGCTCGTTATTATCTTTTTGTCCTCCGGCTCGCGCTTCAAATGCGCGCGGCACATCGAAACGAAATTATCATAGTTCGGCGCTTTGTTGTACGGAGTCGGACGGCCGATATGCAGGACGTCGGCGATGACGTTCAAGAGCGTCGATTTGCCCGAACCGTTTTCACCGCAGAATATGACGACCGACGAGTCGAAGTTTATCTGTTCGAGTCGCTTTTCGGGAAATATCCCGAACGGATAGCCCGAGCCCGAATAACACGACCAGTCGAGCTCCGGTCTTGCCGCGCCGAGTTTGTATCCGGTCTCTTTTTCTTCGCCGGGCAGATCGAACCGCGTCAAATAGATCATAAAGTCACCTCCGTTACGTTTATTATATATCATTCGTATCGTATTTGTCAAGCGTTTGCAAGGCAAACGTATCGCGCCGATGCAAGACGGCGTTTCACATTACGCGACGTTCGGTGTGCCTTCGGCACCCTTGGGGATCGCCCACCGTGAACCCCCGTTGCGAACAAGTTCACAACGGGGAACCCCGGTCCCACCCTGCTGATCCCCAAACCCCTTACTCCCTCCCAAGAGATCAATAATCTCTTGGGGTCGCGCGGCGCCCCCCGGTTGAAGGCCGGGGATTTGGAGGGATGAGGGGGCCAGGGGGGATGTAAGGGTGGCGGGGCGCAGCCCCCCGAAAAGCGAACGGTCAGCGCGGATGATATTCGAAGGTCGTAGGGTCGATTCACGAATCGCCCGTCATAGAACCGTGCAAATAATAAACGCTTTAACGCAACCGTTCGAAGCGGGAGCGGCGCCCGCTCCCCTGCGGATGCTGTAAACGTTCTTTTGTAAGACAACGCTGCTTGGCGGGTAGTCGAAGGGGTTCCCCGACGCGAACTTGAGAGCGTTGGGGGTCTCGTATGCGCCGACCCTACGGCTTATAAACCGTTCGTTTGGATAAACCGATCATTCTTGGGGGTTTCCCACCCCTCCGCTCGCATACGCTCGCAACCCCCAAACCCCCTTACCCCTCCCATCGATTTTCAATCGAGGGGGCCGCGCGGCGCCCCCTGAAAAAATCCCCAAATTGCGGGGGGGAGGGGGGTACGGGGGATGATAGGGGGGTGGGGGCATCCCCCGGAAGCGAATGGTCTGTACGAATATAATTCGGAGAAACGTAGGGCAGGGGCTTGCTCCTGCCGCTTGAATCGCTCAGTGCAAACGTTAACCGAAGGCAGTAGGGGCGATCCACGAATCGCCCGTCACAATACCGTGTAAATAATAAATATTTCAACGTAACCGTTTGAAGCGGAACGGTGACAGATACGTTCCGGTCGTTTTACGGAGAAAGACGCTGTATTAAATTCTGTACAAAATCGTTTTGCGGGATCGGCTTTCTATTGACATATTCCGACAGTTATGTTATAATCGCTTTGTAATAATCCGAAAGGAGCAAAAACGTTATGATGCCCCCTCCGAACGGTATGAACGTAAACGACCAGTACAGGATACCGAGACCGAAAAAAATCAAAGAAGTGCCGAAATATCTGGCGGAACTCATACGCACGTTTTTAAAACGTATGCTTTACATAGTGAAGCTCGTATGGGAAGCGAGCAAGCCGATACTTTTCGTCATGGCTTTCATGGCGGTCTTCAACGGCGTAATGCCGGTCATAGGCTCGTTCATAGGAAAAGATATACTGAACAACCTCGCTAAGGCATATAATAAAGAGCTGCAGAGCTTTGATATAATCGCGGCGCTTCTGGTATTCCAGTTCGTATACCTGCTCGTCAACAGCGTCGTCAACCGGCTGAACGCGATGGTGATACGCATTTCGGGCGAGCTCGTGAGCAACCATATCAAGCTCAAGATCATGGAGAAGGCGAAAGAGGTCGACCTCGCCAGTTACGACAGCCCGGAATTCTACGCGAAAATGGAGAACGCCAACCGCGAAGCCGGCATGAGGCCGATACAGGTCTTGAACGCTACGTTTTCAATAGTTTCTTCGGTCATAAGCATCATCTCGTTCATTATCGTCATCACGGCGATAGGCGTTTTGCCGGCTCTGCTCGTCATTGCCGTCGCGATACCTTCGACGGTGATAAACTTCGTTTACAGACGCAAAAACCACCTGTACGTGTTCAGAAGAAGCAAAGACAGACGGCAGATGAGCTATTATTCCGACGTCATAGTAAACAAAGACCTCGTAAAAGAGATACGCATGCTCGGGCTTTCCGATAACTTCACAGACAGATATAAAGAAGTTTTCGCAAAGTATTTCAAAGGGCTGAAAAGACTGATACTCGAAGAGACGTTCTGGAATATCGGCGCGACGCTCCTCACGACCGCCGTCAACTGCGTGCTGTTCGTGATGATAGCAAAAGGAGTTTTCAACGGTGAATTCGAGGTCGGTTATTACTCGCTTTACACCGGCGCTCTCAACTCGATAGCCTCCGGCATCGGCACGCTGATAACGACGACGGCATCGATATACGAGGGCACGCTGTTCATAAACAATATGATCGCGTTTATGGAGCAGAAGCCGGGTATCACGCCGATCGGAGACAAGCCGAGAGACGTCGTACGCGGCGCGCCGCATACGATAGTTCTCGAAAACGTTTCTTTCCGTTATCCCGGTACGGATCACGACGTCATAAACCGCGTGAATCTGACGATCAATCCGGGCGATACCGTCGTAATGGTCGGTCTCAACGGCGCCGGCAAGACGACGCTGATCAAGCTGATCACGAGGCTTTACGACCCGACCGAGGGCAGGATACTGCTCGACGGGCACGACATAAGAGAATACGACGTCAAACAGCTTTACGATATGTTCGGCATAGTGTTCCAGGATTTCGGTAAATACGCCGTCTCGGTGCGCGACAATATCGCTTTCGGCGAGGTCGTGCGCGACATAGAGCAGAGCGATATCGAGCAGGCGGCGAGACGGAGCAACGCTTCCGACTTCATAGAAAAACTGCCCGATAAGTACGATACGCCGCTTATGAGATATTTTGAAGACAACGGCATCGAGCTTTCGATAGGTCAGTGGCAAAAACTCGCGATAGCGCGCGCGTTTTACAGCGAATCCGATATACTGATACTCGACGAACCGACGGCTTCGCTCGACCCGATGGCGGAGCAGGAGATATTCAATCAGTTCGACGAACTGCGCTCAGACAAAACTTCGATCTTCGTTTCACACAGGCTGTCGAGCGCGACTACGGCGAACAAGATAGTCGTACTGCGCGACGGTATGATAATAGAGACCGGCAACCATTCGCAGCTTATGAATGCGAAAGGCGAGTATTACAAACTGTTTTCAACTCAGGCGAAGCGTTATATTACTCCGGTCGACGAAAACGACGTGCTCGCGGACGAACCGCCTCAGGGCGTGCCGCACGGAAGCAGGCCTGCGCCTGCCGAAGAAAATCCCGACGGAGAATAAAAAAGCCTTGACTTTTCGGATTTGTTATGTATAATAATAATCAAGAAAGCCGTATCTCTTACGGCGAGCAGTAAAGGAGATCATTATGTTTTGTCCTAATTGCGGCACCGAGATCGAAGAAGGCGCCCTGTTCTGTCATGAATGCGGGACCAGGGTCGCAAAAGCAGATCCCGAGCCTAAGGAAGAAGCGGCGGCTCTCAGCGAAGAGATCCGCGCGGAAGAACAGACCGAGCCTCAACCCGAGCCTCAACCCGAGCCTCAACCGGAACCCCAACCGGAACCGAAAACCGAACCTCAGCCGGAGCCCCAACCGGAACCGAAAACCGAACCTCAGCCGGAACCCAAAACCGAACCTCAGCCCGGGCCTCAGCCCGAACAACCGGCTTATACGGCGCCCGTCAATCCCGGTGCGGCGGCAACGACATTTTATCCCGGCGGCGGGATAAGACAGCCTGCCGGTCCTGCTCCGCTCAGAATGCTGAAAGAATGCGCTTCGTCCGGCTCTTTCATCGCGGCGACGGTCGCGTTCACGGTCGCGCTGCTCGCGTCGATAGCCTCGGTGGTGCTGCTCAGATTTTTCGGCAGCGATCTGGCGATCGACATAGCGACGAAGATCGACGGTCTGTTCGCTCAGTTCTCGGCCGATATAAACTTCGCCGATATGATAAGCGAATTTCTGTCGTCTGCCGACGTGGCAGCCGTGCTGAATCCGCTGCGCACGTCGATGCTCATATCGCAGCTGCTTACGTTCGTGCCGTCGATACTCACGGCGCTCGGTCTCTGGCTCATATTCGCGGCGTCAAAAGGCACCGATCCGCAGAGAATGGGCACGGGCGGATTCGTGATAATCAAAACGATATGGATAATCAATCTCGTATTCATCTGCCTCGGATATCTGCTTCTGTTCGGCGCGTGCATCCTCGGTCTGATATTCATGCCGAGACTCGGCGAGCTGATATCAAACGTTGCGAACGATATATCGCTGCCGGTGGAGATACCGTCAGACTTCGGAGCGACGACGAGCGGGGTCTTCCAGATACTCATGATAGTATTCATGGTGATAGCGGCGATAACCGCGATATTCGCCATACTGTATCCGGCGAAGGTGCTCAGATCCGTCAATACCGCGCTCAAGACCGCGAAGACCGGTCAGCTCCATAAAAAAGCCTCGGCTTTCGTGGCGATCGTACTGTTCCTCATAACGCTCAATTCCTTTTCAGCCGTGTTTATGCTGTTCTCGATGGTCAGCATTCTTAAATACGTCGCGCTGCTTGAGATCTTATCGGTCGTCGGCACGATGGTCGCGAACGTCTGCTTCGGCGTAACGATATTCAACTTCAACAGCAAGTTCACACAGCTGCAGATGCAGAGATAAGGAGAACGAAATGGCGATCAGAATACTCTTTCAGGGCGACAGCATAACCGATATGAACAGAGACCGCAGCGATCCGCACGATCTCGGCAACGGTTATCCGAAATACGCCGCCCGGTACATAAAAGAAGCGTTTCCGGATAAGGAATTCGAGTTCATCGACCTCGGCATAAGCGGAGACCAGACGGCGAACCTCGTGCAGAGACTGCAGTCAGATTTCATCGACGTAAAAGCCGATATCGTTTCGATACTCATCGGCATCAACGACACGTGGCACAGAGCCGAGACGAGAGAATATCTCGACGACGAAATATTCAAAAACAATTACGAAACGGTGCTTTCCGCGGTCAAAGCGACCGGAGCGAAGATAATGATGCTCGAACCGTTTCTTATCCCGGTACCCGACAAACTCTATTTCTACGAGGATCTTTATAAGAAGATACTCATCGAGCGCGAGCTCGCCCGCAAGTACGCCGACGTATATATACCTCTCGACGGACTGCTCGCCGCGGCTTACCTCGGCAAAGAACCGACATATTATGCCGAAGACGGAGTTCACCCTTCGGTCGAAGGTGCGAAATTCATCGGCGGCTTATATGAAAAATACATAGAAAAACTTATTTCGGAGGTATGATATGGATATCATCAAAAAACTTTTCCCGTTGAGCTTCAAAGCAAAAGACGTTGTTGGACTGATCATCTATCTGGTCATCTATCTCGTTCTGCCGACTGTGATCGGCATCATTGCAGGTCTTCTTGCAAAAATTCCGATACTCGGCACCATCTTAGGCATCATCTCGTGGGCTTCGGGCATTTACTGCTTCATCGGTATAGTTCTGCTCATACTCGCTTTTTTAAAGGTTATAAAATAATAAAAGCGTAAAAAAATCGCCGAAAGGCGGTTTTTTTATAGGGAAAGTGAGATATTTTTATTCAAAACCGTAGTATATGTTTGAAACGGAGGTGAAAAACGGTATGGACGACGAAAAGATAGTGGAGCTGTTTTACAGCCGCCGCGAACAGGCGATATCGGAGCTTTCGGACAAATACGGAAAGATCCTTAAAAAAATCGCGTATAACGTACTGAACGATCCGCTCGATGCCGAAGAATGCGTGAACGACGCCTATCTCGCGGTATGGAATACAGTGCCGCCTCAGAAGCCGGATCCGCTTTTGAGCTATGTCTGCCGTATCGTCAGGAATCTCGCCCTCAAAAGGTACGGATCGAACAAAGCAAAGAAGAGAAACAGCGAATACGATATCTGCCTCGACGAGATCGAAGACTGCGTACCTTCGTCCTCGTCCGTCGAAGAAGAATTAGAAGCTAAAGAGACCGCCTCGCATATAGACGGATTTCTTCAGACGCTTGACGAGCGGAGCCGGATAACGTTCGTTCTGCGTTATTACCACTCGTATTCCGTTTGCGATATCGCCGATATGTTTCACACGACCGGACACAGCGTCTCGGTACGGCTCTCACGAATAAGAAAAGCGTTGAAAAAGTACCTGACGTCGAAAGGAGTATCTTTATGAAAAAGAATAAAATATCTCAGATGATCGATAATATCGATGAAAAATACGTCGGAGAAGCGGCGTATTTCGCATATGAAAACCAAAACGCCGTCAAAAACGGATCCCGGAAGGATCAGAACCGATTCAGATATTTTACCGCTGCGGCGTGCCTCATTTTCGCGGTGATCGTCGCTTTCACTTCGGTACCGATCGCCGCGGAGGCTGAAGAATATAGGGACGCGCTTTCGTTTTTCGAAGAAAACGGGCTCAGTACCGAAGGGCTGAGCCGGGCTGACGTGAAAGCGATCTACCGCGATATCACGACGAGCAGCTTCACCTACGGCAAAACGGCGGAGGTGATCCGTAATTCCGTTCCCGGTTTCGAGATAGTTCAGAGCGAGCCGACGCCTGAAGAGCTTGCCCGATTCTGGCAATCCGTCAGATGGGAGCCGGTAAGAAAATCGGGCTTTTCGTATAAATACTACAGTAAATATCATTCAGAAGAGAATTGGGGACAGGTCTTCGACAAAGCCGTGATAGAGTGTTATAATGAGGGCGAGCCGGTTTGGAGCGCCGAGTTTACGGACTTTTTCATAACGGGCTGCGCACGCATAGGAGACGATACCGCCGTGTGGGGACTGGCGCAGACCGCCTTGTCAGGCGACGGTAGTTACGCGTACGCGTATCTTGCGAGCGTCGACCGCGACGGAAACGTATCGTGGGTCAGGCGTTTGGACCACGGTTCGGGATACGAATGTATCGTAAGCGTGCTTGACGGCGGCGGCAAGTGGGCTGTGATAGGCAGAGGTATCGGCGTCATATTCTGTTATTACGACGGCGAGGGAAACGAAATATATTACAAAAATCCCGATATCGGCGATTACGTCCCGCAGAGCGCCGCGCGTCTCGGCGACGGATTTATCATCCGCGCCAATAACAACAGGACCGGCGAATACGCGCGTGTGGTAAAAATAGATCGCGACGGAAATATCGAAGAGAGCTATACGTATGATTCCGCCGATTGTAAGTACGTTATCAGGGATATGATCGAGTACGACGGCAAGGTATATCTTTCCGCGTACGCGGTAACGCTGTCTGACTCCGGTATCTACGACAGTTACCGGGGCGAGATCCGGGATATACTGGACTATGTGTTCCGGAAAGATCAAAATGACGCCAGCGGTGACGTTGTCCTCTCCATGCTGAAGGATAAGTATACGGCGACTCTTCTTGTCTGCGATCCCGACGAAGGAACTCCTCATACTTTCTATTCGGTAAAAAGTTCGTTCGGCGGCCCGCTGTCGCTGAACGCGGAGGGAAAGCTTGAATGGGACGTACAGAGTTTGGTCTCGGCATTTTTTTCGCCGATGACGAGTTCGTTCACGATCGGCGGCACGTGCAGGATCTACAGATATACGTTTGACGAAAACGGGGCTCTCAAGAGCCGGACCGATACGAACGAAACGGCGAATTTCAGAAGATAAAAACAAAGCTGTCCGACTGAACGCCCGACCGTCATAAGGAAGTTTTTTACCGTGCGTTTGTGTGGTGAGTAAGTGCGCACTAAACAAAAGCAGACTGAAAACAAAATCAGTCTGCTTTTTAATATTCAGCCGGTATAATGAAGCTGATGAAGACGGCAGCTTCGCTGCCTGATGAAGACGTCCACTTCGCTCACTGATGAAGCGAAGTCGCCCCCGTCATTCATTAGTCCCGCAGGGACGTCTTCATCAGCGAAGCGTCTTCATTTCTTCATCAGCCCTCGCAGAGGGCGACTTCATTTTCGGCGCGTCAAAGACTATGCAAAA
>JAEEJH010000008.1 GCA_016281775.1 Clostridiales bacterium
AGCTGGTTCTGCGCGATGCAGCCGAGTCTTGCAAGATCGCCGTACGCCATGGTCTCGCCTCTGGTCTGGCCGCCCATGCCGTAATGGTTGTTGTTGAAGTTGAATATTATCGGAAGTCCGCCTTTGTATCCGTCTTCCTAAAGCTCGTTGAACTGGTCCATGTCGGCGAAGTTCATCGCTTCGAAAACGGGTCCGCGCCCTGCGGCGCCGTCGCCGGCGTTAGCCACGACGATACCGTCGCGCTTGTTGCACTTCTTATAAAGAGCAACGCCCGTTGCGATCGGGCCGGCTCCGCCGACTATCGCGTTGTTCGGGAAAATGCCGAACGGCAGGAAGAAAGCGTGCATCGAGCCGCCGAGACCGCGGGAGAAGCCCATGTCTTTCGCGAAAAGCTCGCACATAAGACCGTACATAAAGTAGTCGCGGGCGAGATCTTTCGTCGTTTTGGCGGTGGAGAATTTCTTAACGACCGCGTACTGAACGCCGCCGTTGTAGGTTTCCATGATCTTGAGCAGCTCTTCATCGGAGAGTTTCTTGATCGCGGACATCGCTTTCGCGATAACTTCGTGGTGAGAACGGTGCGTACCGAAGATGAAGTCGTTCACGCCGAGCTCGTAAGCCTGACCGACAGCGGTGGCTTCTTCGCCGAGAGCGAGGTGGGACGGGCCGGGATACGTGAATTTCTTGCCGTTGTATTCGCCCTTTTTCTTAAGAGCGAGAAGCATTTCTTCGAACTCACGGATCTGAGTCATGTCGGCGTACATACCGAGAAAATCTTCTTTTGTGAAATTGTCTTTCTCATCGGCGACAGTCTTGTTGTATTCGCAGACTTTTATGTCTTTGAATTTGATGGTGCGTTTTTTGAACTGTTCCTTGGGATCGACAAGCATTGACTTAGGCATATGTTTGATCTCCTTATATATTATTTTTGTATTGAGGACGGATGACCGTCTTTTTGATTATTCGAACAGAGCTTCGCGTATGACCTCGCATACCGTAGGATGCGGGAACACGATCTCTTTGAGGTTGTCAACGGTCATTTCCGTCTCGATCATCATCGCCGCGCCGTAGATAAGCTCGGCGGCGTAGTTGGCGATCATATGGACGCCTATGACTCTGTTGTATTTCTTGTCTATGATGACTTTGACGATGCCGTCGCCGCCTTCGTTTTCGGCTACGTATCTGCCGCTGTACTTCATGGTGAGGTTCTTGACTTCTATGTCGTAGCCCTTCTGCTTCGCCGACGCTTCGGTCTCGCCTACGCAGCCGACCTCGGGATTCGTGTAGATGACGGACGGGATAGCGTTGTATCTCATTCTGTCTTTCTTGCCGAGTATGTTGTTGACCGCGACTTCGCCTTCGCGGTAAGCCGTGTGAGCGAGCATTATCTTGCCGTTGACGTCGCCCGCCGCGTAAAGACCCGGCACGCTCGTCTTAAGATACTCGTCGGTGACTATCGCACCGCGTTCCATGACGGGATTCAGCGTTTCAAGACCGTAGCCCTGCGTCACGGCGCGTCTGCCGATGGAGCAGAGAACTTTGTCGGCTTTCGCAACTTCGACTTTGCCGTCGGGCGTCTCATACTGTACGCCGTCCGGCAGAACTGCCGTAACTTTGCAGCCGAGGTTGAAGGTGATGCCCTTCGCCTTGTAGTTGCCGAGCAGTATCTTCGAGATATCCGCGTCGGTATTGCCGGCGATATGATCGAGCATTTCGATTATCGTCACTTTGGAACCTACGGAGTTGTAGTAAGACGCCATTTCAAGACCTATGACGCCGCCGCCGATGACCACGAGGTTTTCGGGGATCTGTTCAAGATCGAGTATCTCGCGGTTCGTCATTACGAAACCGGTCTGATACAGTTCGCGAAGCCCGGGGATCGGAGGCATAACGGGCATCGAGCCGGCGCAGAGCAGCAGGTTCGTACCGCAGTACGTCTTGCCGTTCGCTTCGACCTTGAAGCCTTCGCCGTCTTTGCCGAGGATCTTGCCTTCAGCCATGACGACGGTCACGCCGGCGTGCTTTTCCTGCGCGCCGATGCCGGAGACGAGCTGCTTGACGACTTTGTTTTTACGCGCCACGACGGCTTTCTGGTCGATAGAGCTCGACGATACGGTAACGCCGTATTTGTCGCCGTGTTTCGTGTAGTCGTAGATCTTTGCGGAGTAGAGAAGAGCTTTGGAGGGGATGCAGCCTTCGTTCAGGCAGACGCCGCCGAGCGCTCTCTTTTCGATAAGTACGGTCTTAAGACCGCCCTGACCGGCGCGCAGAGCCGCGTTGTAACCCGCGGGGCCGCCGCCTAAAATGATAAGATCAAAGTTTTCCATACGCGCTCCTTATTTGCAGAGAAGCAGAGAGAAGTTTTCAAGCGCTGTGCAGAGATCTTTGAGGAATCTCGATGCGGGAGCGCCGTCGACCGCTCTGTGGTCGTAGGTGAGCGAAAGCGCCATAGCCTGATAAGGCTTCATTTCGCCGTTTACGACTTTGACTCTCGTGGTGATCGTGTTCACTCCGAGAATGCCCGTCTGAGGCGGATTGATGACCGGTGTGAAGGATTCGATGCCGAACGAGCCGAGGTTGGAGATCGTGAACGAAGCGCCCTTCATCTTGTCGGGAGCAAGCGTGCCCGCCTGAGCGGCTTTCGCAAGCTCTTTCGCTTCTTTGGAGATCTCGGCAAGAGATTTCTTGTCCGCGTTCATTATCGTCGGTACGAGCAGACCCTTTTCGGTGTCTACCGCCACGCCGAGGTGTACGCCGGAGAATTTGCGGAGTATATCGCCTTCAAGCAGATGCGCGTTGAGGTTCGCGTGTTCGGGTTTCGCAAGGACTCTCGATACGGCGTAAAGGATGATGTCGTTTAACGTTATGTTCGGCAGACCGAGAGCCTCCGCGTTCGCTTTGAGCTTGGCGCGGAAAGCCATGATCTCCGTCGCGTCGAACGAAGAAGTGTTTGTCAGCTGAGCCGTAGTCGCAAGAGAATTGAGCATATTCTTTGCGATCGCGCGGCGTACGCCGGACATCTTTTCGTCAACGTAAGCCGCTTCTTCGGCTTTCGGAGCAGCCGCGGGAGCCGCCGCTGCAGCCGGCTTGTCTATGTCGGCTACCGAGAACTTGCCGCCGATGCCGGAACCGGCTTCGCCTTTGAAGGCTGCCGCCGCGGCGGGCGTTGCGCTCGGACCTTTTTCTATCAGCGCGCGCACGTCTGCTTCGCAGATCCTGCCTTCGGCGCCGGTAGGCGTTGCAAATCTGTAATCCACTCCTGCTTTCGCGGCGAGAGCCTTTGCGCGCGGCGAAGCCGCTACGAAGCCTTCGGGAGCCTTGACGGGAGCCTTGGGCTCTTCCGCCGGAGCCGCTTTGACTTCAGCCTTGGGTTCTTCCGCTTTAGGAGCTTCTGCTTTTTCTTCGGATGCGCCTTTCAGCATATCCGGAAGAAATTCTTTCGTCGATTCACCGGGGTTGCCGATGACGCCGATGTTGGTCATTATCGGGATCTCGGCGCCTTCTTCGAAGAAAACGTCGATCAGGGTGCCCGATGCGGGTGCCGGTTCGTCTGTGGTGGTTTTGTCAGTTTCGTAGGTGAAAAGAATTTCGCCTTCCTTGACTTCCTCGCCCTTTTTCTTGTGCCATTCTGTCAATATACAGCTTTCGACCGATATACCGACGTTAGGCATCAATACGGGTGTTGCCATAGTCATTCCTCCTGTTTTTAAGAAACACTTGCGTGTTTAAATTTACATACATAATTATCATAAAATATTAAGTTTATTTTGTCAAGTGTGGAATGTAAAAAATGATTACTTAAATATTGAAATATTTTAAACGTAAGACTAAAAGGAGATCGGCGCCGCGTTCCGCGACGTTCTGTGCGGCTTCACCGCCCTTGGGGAGTGCCCACCCCTCCGCGTCGCGTAAACGCTCCGCAACCCCCAAACCGTGAACCCCCAATGCGAACAAGTTCACAACGGGGAACCCCGGTAACCCCCTTACCCCTCCCACGACTTTGTCGAGGGGCCGCGCGGCGCCCCCTGGAGAATTCCTCGAATTGCGGGGGAAAGGGGTACGGGGGATTATGGGGGGCGGGGGATTCCCCGGATCGAACGGTCTGTACGAATATAATTCGGAGAACCGTAGGGCAGGGGCTTGCTCCTGCCGTTTGATACGTTGAGCATAGACAACGGTATAACTGATCCACGAATTGCCCGTTATAAAACCGTGCAGAGAATAAAGATTCAACGTAGCCGTTCGAAGCGGGAGCGGTGACCGCTCCCCTACGGAGCGTGAACCAATCGTTCGATAAACCCCGTTCGTTCTTGGGGGTTACCCACCCCTCCGGCGCGGCAAGCCGCGCCAACCCCCAAACCCCCTTTCCCCTCCCTCGATTTTCTATCGAGGGGACCGCGCGAAGGCGAGAAAAAGCCCCGTTGAAATAACGGGGGGATGGCGGGGGCTTGGGGGCGGTTAAGGGGGGCGGGGGAGTCCCCATAAAGCGGCGCAAGCCGCAATTCATACGCGGAGCGTAATTCATGACGGCAAAGCCGTTAATTCATACGCCGTCAGGCGTAATTCATGCCCGAAGGGCAATTCATTTTTAAAAGGGTCGTCGAGGCGCCGACCCCTACGGCGCGTGAACCAATCATTCGATTAAACTTGTTCGTTCTTGTGGGTTTCCCACCCCTCAGGCGCGATAGATCGCGCCAACCCCCAAACCGTGAACCCCCGCTGCGAACAAGTTCACAACGGGGAACCCCGGTAAACCCCCTTACCCCTCCCGCCGATCATAGATCGAGGGGCGCGCGGAAAGTGAACAGCGTTTGCGAAGGCAAACATATCGCATACGAGCAAAGCGAGTATATATCGCATTTGCTCAGCAAATATATCGCCTGAAAAAGCCGTCCGCAAAAGCGTGCGGACGGCTCAAATATCAGATCCTCTTTTTTTGATCGGGTCATCTTCTCAGATATTCCGAAGAGACCGGAAATTCGAAATAAGTGTCGGGGTACGGTTCGTCGCTCAGGCGGAAATGCCACCACTCGCATTCGTACGGTTCGAATCCGCCGCGGACCATAGCCTTCTGAAGCGTCATCCGGTTGTCGTACTGCTCGTCGGTGATACCGCGGTAATCGGGATGCGATACGACGCTGAACAGGTCGAAAGGCCCGCCCATATCGAGCTCCCTGCCCGTCTTCATGTCGAACAGCGTCAGATCTATCGCGCTGCCGCGGCTGTGAGACGACTTTTTCGCTATGTAACCGTCCGAAAACAGCGACTGTTTTTCAAGGTCGGGATAAAAATACTGTTTCATCCGTATATCCTGATCTTCTATGCCCCAAAGCACGAAATGCTTGACCGCACACGCCGGACGGTATGCGTCGAACACCTTGAGCCGGTACCCCTGTACGATCAGCTCGTTCGCAACGTTTTTCAGAGCTCTCGCCGCTTCTTTCGTAAACAGCGCGCACGGTTCTTCGTAACCGTCGATACGTTCGCCTATGAAATTGAAGGTCGTATAATACCTTATTTCCTGGATTATATGCGGTACGAAATCCGCAAGCAGCACGAAACCCGACGGATCTGTCGCCGCGCCGGTAATATATTCTTTTTTCATATAATTATTTCTTCGTAGCTCCGTCTCGTCAGAGCCGCCTCGGGCGGCGCGACGTTGCCGACAGGCAGTTTTCCCAGATATTCTTCGAGCGTTATGCCTTTTTCGGTTATTTCCTTCGCGATATCCCGCGAATCGACGTAACGGATATGCCACGGCTCATAGCCGTAGCCTGTTATAGCTTCTTTGCCTTCAAGATAGCGGAGGATAAAGCCGTGATCGGCGAGCTTTGCGTGTATCTTCGCCCAGATATCGGTATATACGATCATATCTTCGTTTTCTATGACGTCTTTGCCGTCGATTATCAGATACAGATCGAGCGCGAGACCGGTGTGATGCTCTGAATAACCCGGTGTCGCTACCGTGCGCTTCGTATATACCTCGCCGTATTTTTCCGTAAAATCGTCCCAGATGCGCTGCTGCGCGGCGACGCTCCTTCTCGCCGAATCGAGATCCACGGTCACGCCCTCGGCGGCGAGCTCTTCTTTGAGTTTAAGATAAGCGCCGTACGCTTTTTTTTCGACCTCCACGTCGTCGCCGATCGAATTTTTTACCGTGACGGTTTCAAGCCTGTCTTCCCAGCCGTCGGGCAGTTTGTTTTCCTTGTTGACGAGCGCGAGATAATCGATTTTCGCGTTTTTTCCGCAGGAGACGGCGGCGCACAGCATAACGGCCGCAAGGACCGTACATAAAATTCTTTTCATCATATCAGCCAAACTGTTATATCGGGATCGCAACGTGACCTCGCCGTCTTATTCGACGGTGAGAATGTCGGAAAAACCGGTGACTTCGAATATCTCCGCCACGGTCTCGTTTACGCGTATGACCTTCATCATGCCGCAGGCGTTCATTTTCTTCTGAGCGGAGAGCAGAACGCGCAGTCCGGCAGACGATATGTAATCGAGTTTTTCAAAGTCGAGAACAAGCTCTTTTACTCCGTCGAGCTGTTTTCCGAGTTCTGCTTCAAGCGACGGCGCGGTCTGGGTATCGAGGCGGCCTTCAAGCGCGATCGTGAGAGCCGCACCGCTTTTTACCGTATTGATGTTCATCTGATCACCTCTCTCAGAACGCTTTGAATATTATGATCTCCGCGCTTGAGCCGACGAGTTTGACTTTTACGTCGTCGGCGATGTTGGCGACGATCGATTTTTCGAGTTCGTCCCATTTTTCCGCGACGTCTTCCTTCTCGCCTTTTTCTCTCTGCAGCTCTTCTTTATACAGTCTCATGGACCATACGGTCGAGCTTTCCACCGAAGCTCCGCCCATGGGGTACGCGACGGCTGAATTCATCATTGCGTAAGGCAGAGCTTCTTTCGTGTAGTAGATCATATCGGCGAAAATGACTCTGAGCTTGCCCATGAATCCCTTTGCGGCGTAGTTTTTTCCGTCGCTCGATGCGGAAAGGAACTGTTCGCGTACCTCGTCGGTCATTTTGACGGCGGATTTCAGGTGCAGTTCGAATTTTCTGTCTTCCGTCTCGAGCCAGTATTCGGCTTCAACGTCGCCCGCGATGCCGCGGAGCATTCCGAAAAGCTCTTCCGAGAGGAGCCTGAGATGGAGGACCGATTTCTTGTCAAGTCCGCTTTCGGCGCCGATGTTTTCGGTAAGGGTGAGCGCTTCGCTCATGCCGGCGCCGCTGCTCTTTACTGATACGGGTGTTGTTTTCATGATCTTTCTCCTTTATTCGATATCAAGTATATCCGAAAAGCCGGTCACTTCGAATATTTCGGATACCGTTTCGTTCACGCCGCGCACCTTCATTCCGCCTTTGCTGTTCATCGCTTTATGAGCGTAGAGAAGCACGCGCAGACCGGCTGACGAGATGTATTCGAGTTTTTCAAGATCGAGCGTCAGAAGAGTGATCTCCGGCAGGATCTCGTTAACGGCGCGTTCCATTTCGGGAGCCGTCATCGTGTCGAGACGTCCTTCCGGCGCAAGCACCGCTTTTCCGTCTTCAACGGTTTTGTTGATAATAAACATTGTTTATCCTCCTGTATCGTTTTATGATTTTCTTTGGTTATACCGACGGGCGCGTTACGCGACGTCAGTGAGTTTCAGATTTTTGACTTTACGCAGTGAGAAGACGTTGACGAGCACGGTGAAGAATACCGTCGTCGCGGCGGCTATCAGCCACGCGGTCGGGTTTACCGAGCGGTCGAACCGCGTGAATATCTGCTCCAGCGTCAGAGTTATGTTGTACGCTATGACCGCGCCGACGCCTATGCCGAGTATCAGGCCGAGCGCCGTCGTCAGAAACGTCTCTCGCAGAACGTAGCCGATGACTTCTTTCGTCGTGAAGCCGTTGATGCGCATTATCGTGAGCTCCTGCTTCTTCTGCATAATGTACATATTGGTGAGATTCGTAAGCACTATGCCCGCCATCATAGCCGCGACGAAGATGAACAGCACCACGACGCTGTTTACCGTCGACGTTGACGATTCGATAAGAGCTCTGTCTTCGTCTGCACGCTTTACCGTCTCAAAGCCTTCGATGCCGCGAAGCTCTTCTGTGAGCTTATCGGCGTCAGCGCCGCAGAGGCGCACGAGAAAAGCGTTGCGCACGGGTTCTTCTTCGAAAACGTTTCTGTAATATTCGTCGCTTATCACGATAAGACCGCCGATATAGTTAAGGAACACGCCGCCGACTCTGACTCTCGCCGTTTTTGTGCCGCCGAGCGCCAGATCGAACCTGTCGCCGTATGAAAGACCGTATATCTCCGAGATGCGGCTCTGTATCAGCACGCCTTCGTTCGTTGCGAACAGCGGCTTGCCGGTCGACTGATCCGACAGGTGATGGAATTTGTTTATTTCGTCGATATCACCGCAGATCAGCTCCGCTCCGCGCAGTTCGGTAATGCGGTAAGTAACGCTGGTCAGGCATATGCCCGTGTATTCGGTCTTTGCCGATTTGAGCGCGTTTTCGATCTTCGCGGCGGTCTCTTCCGAAGCGTTGGGATCGAATTTTACCGAGATATCGTAAGCGACTATGTCGTTGTACTGTCTGTCGACCGATCCGATTATCGCGCCGCGGAGCGTTATGCCGGTCACTATCAGCGCACAGCATCCCGCCACGCTGACTATCGTCACGATGACGCGTTTGAGGTCGGTACGCATATTGAGAAGTATAAGACGCGTGTAGAGGGGCAGAGAACTCTTTTTTCCGGAGCCCTTGCTCACTCCGGGCAGCTTCGGCTGCATGAGTCTTACCGCGGGTTCACGCAGGAGCTTCGTGCTTGCGAGCCATACCGCAAACACTGTGAGCAAGATCCCGACAACGACGGCGCCGATTGTCGCCGGAACGTTCAGATGCCCTTTCGTCATATCGAATAAATAGTATTTGTCGAAATTCACGAGCAAAAACGGCATAAGCCCGAAACGCGCCGCGAGCACGCCGAGTATAACGCCTATAAGCGTCGCGCTGACGCCGAAGCCGAGATATTTCGAGAATATCTCGTAGTTGAAGAAGCCGAGCGCTTTAGTCGTGCCGACGAGACGTCTCTGCTCGTCGATCATTTTGCCGACCGTCGCGAATATCACGAGCGCGCCGACTATCACGAACAGTACCGAAAACGTCGATTTTATGTTGACGAAATTCGCTGTGCCGCTCGAGAGCTGAACGAAGCTGACGCTGCCTCTGCAGTCGTAAGAGATCCATCTGCACGGATCTATGCCGTCGAGTTCTCTCTGCGCTTTCTCGATCGCATTTTTACCGTCGTAAAATTCTGTCTCGGCGGTTGC
The DNA here is from genome assembly GCA_016281775.1 of Clostridiales bacterium. GTDB lineage: Bacteria > Bacillota > Clostridia > Oscillospirales > CAG-272 > UBA1248. The sequence continues at coordinate 9,341 of JAEEJH010000008.1, forward strand.
GTAGCTCGACTCGCCGTCTGCGATCTGCGTTTTGCCGTCCTCGTAATCGGATACTCCTTTTTCGTATTTTTCTTTGCCTTCGTTGTATTCGGCGAGAGCTTTTTCGTATTCGGCGACGCCGTCGGCGTACTTTGCCTCCGCTTCTTCGAACAGCGCTTTGCCATTTTCGTATTCTTCGAGACCTTTACGGTATTCCTCGTATCCGGTCATATAATCCCGATAGCCGTTTCGCCATTCCGCTACGCCGTCGGTAAGCTGCTTGTAGCTGCCCGACGAATCGACGAGGTATTTCGTAAGTTCTTGTTTGATCTTTTTGTAATCGTAATCTCCGGCTTTCATCGGCGCGTCCTTGGACAGCGCGATCTCGTACAGAGGCACGAGCAGCTCGTTTGGCAAAATGCCGGAATTCAACACCGTGCCGGCGATCACTTCGGCAGACTTTTCAAGATCGAGCCTTATGTTTTTCGTTATCCAGAGATATCTCACGGCGTCTTCCGCCTCGTCCGATTCAAGTTCGACGTCTCTGTTTTCCGCCCATTCGATAAGCTTGCCGTAAGAGTCGTTCGGAAAGGCCTTTTCGAACGCCGATCTTACCATCTGACGTATTGCCGCTTTTCCGTCTTCTATGGATCTGCGGCCTTCTTCAAGCTTGAGTTTCGCCTGATCGAGCTTTTCCTTTGCTTCGTCGAGCTTTGCTTTGCCGTCGATCAGCTTGCCGCTCTCGCCGTCAAGCGTCGCTTTTGCGTCTTCAAGCTCCTTTTTGCCGTCGGCTATCTTTATCTCCGCTTCCGTAAGCTTGGCTTTCGTTTCCGCGAGCAGTATTTCGGCTTCGTTCAGCTCTGCGGTCTTTTCATCGAGCAGCTTTCTCGCCTCGTTCAGCTGCCGCTCCGCCTCGTCGAGCTTCTTTTTGTTTTCGTCTATTTCACCCTGATACTCTCCGCGCTTGTCTTTGTCGCGCATATCCGCCCGAACGTATCCGAGGTCTTCTATCTGATTAAGTATTTTCTCCGTCTTTGACGTATAACCCGATGAAAAACGGTCGACGTTTGCCTTTTTGTCGGTCACGACTTCGAGCTTCATATAGCAGCCATCGAGTTCCTCGGAGTCAAACGAGCTCCCGGGCAGTATAACGTAAGGCGTTTGCAGTACCGCGGTATTGAGATGATCGGGGTGAACGACTATCGCCGTCACGGTGAATTCGCCGGCGGACAAAAACCGCGCTCTGCCGCCGTCGGAACCCGTGACCGTTACCCGGTCGCCGCATTTTATACCGTATTTTTCCGCGCACCAAAGCTCTATCGCACATTCGTCCGCCGCCGACGGCAATACGCCCTCGCCGACGTCGACGAGATTCACGCGTTTTGTCAGCGATACGACTTCGGTGTTGATTATCTCGCCGCCGAGATCGGCTTTGCCGCTCGTATAATATATCGGTTCGATATCGGTGACGCCTTCGATTTTGCGCACCTCTTCGATGTCTTCGGGTGTGAACATCATCGTCGACACGACTTCGATATCGCGGTAGTTGAGTCTGTCGTAAAACTCCATACCGTTCTGACGCATGCTCACGGCGGTATAGTCTATTCCGAGAAACGTCGTAACGCCGAGCATCGCTATAACGATTATGGAGAGGAACGAGACCTTTTGTTTGGAGACGTTCCGCAGCGCGTCCGTAAACTGTGTTTTCTTCATACGCTTACCAGACGAGCTCTTCTGCGCGCAGCGGGTGCATATTGCGTTTTATGCTCGCTATCCTGCCGTTTCTGACCTTTACGACGCGGTCAGCCATTTTTGCTATCTCGGGGTTATGCGTGACCATCATAACGGTAGTTCCGTTGTTTTTTACTATGTCTTCTATGACTTTGAGCACTTCGATGCTCGTCGCGTAGTCGAGCGCCGCGGTCGGCTCGTCCGCGAGTATCAGCTTCGGTTTTTTGACTATGGCGCGCGCTATCGATACGCGCTGCTGCTGACCGCCCGACATCTGACCGGGGTAGCTGTTCACCTTCGCTTTGAGACCGACTTTATCTATCGCCTCGACAGGCGGCATCGGATCGTCCACGAGCTCGGCTATGAACTGCACGTTTTCAAGCGCGGTGAGGTTCGGCATCAGGTTGTACGACTGGAAAATGAAACCGACGTATTTCCTTCTGAATTCGGTCAGGTCGCGGTCCGACGGGTGAGAAAAATCTTTGCCTTCGATCGTAAGCGTGCCGTCGGTGAGAAAATCCATACCGCCGATTATGTTCATCATGGTCGATTTGCCGCAGCCCGATTCGCCGAGCACGACGACGAACTCGTTTTTGTATATCTCGAGATTTATGCCCTTGAGGACCTGTACGACGTTGTCGCCCGATACGAATTCCTTCGTCACGTTGCACAGCGCCGCGAGCGTCTCTTTCTTTTCGCCCGTCTCGACTATAAGTCCCTTTTCGTCTATGGTTATCGCGGCGAGCGACGCCATGCGCTCGCAGAGCTGCAGTTCGTCGTTATCGTAAAGACCGCCGTCTTTCTTGTTGACTATCTGAACGCAGCCGATCACGTCGTGCAGATTGTTCAGCGGCACGCAGATCATCGTCTTTGTCGCGAGACCGCTGTCGTCGAATACCGTGCCGTCGAAGCGCGGATCCGTCGCGGCGTCGGTCACCATTATGGACTTGCCCGTCCTCGTCACAACGCCTTCGACTCCTATGCCGTTCTCGATCGTGATATTCGATATATCGGCAGGTCCTATATGGAACAGTGAACTGAGTCTGTCGGTCTCTTTGTCGAGTATCCATATCGCGCCGGCCTCGCTGCCGAGCGTCTTGACGATCGTCTCAAGGCTGCCGGAGAGCGCGTCTTCGAGATTGTCCACCTCGAGAAGCTGCTCCATTATCTGCCACGTTGCTTTGGTAAAACGCTTTTCATCAGGCATAACCGTGTTTTCTCCTTTAATGATCCGCCGCGAATGTTCCGTCGGCCGATAAAAATCGTATTTTATCATATTATAACATCTTGATTTCAATTTTTCAAGTAAGTTTGATATAATTAGTATATAATTTTTTAAATTGTTGAGCCGTATTCCGCTTCACGGGTGCAAAAAAAGGACCGCCGCAAACGCCGAGTGTTCTTAAGGACACTCGGCGAACGATGTGTTCCGCTGGCAGCGGAACGTGGTGTACGGCTGCGCCGAATGATGCGCCCTTCGGGTATGATGTGCGCCGTCCCAAGGGGTCCCCGGCGAATCGCGAATAGCGATTCGTGGGGATTGGGTCGGCGCGTGAGCGGAACACATCACATCATTTTGCGGCAAAGCCGCAAAACATCATTGTTCGCAAAGCGAACTGCATCACTTGCCCGCAGGGCAAACATCACTTTTTCCGGACATTTGGCACACAAACGTCCTGCTTGCACCGATATGCGACAAAAAACCGACTGAAGTCAGGAAGGATCCTTACCTCAGCCGGTTTTTTATAAACTGTCCCTTAGGACACCTCTCAAAAGAGGCGGATCTTTAAGATTTCATCTTATTTCAATTGATATTTTTAATCTGACAGTTACGCATATAAGTGTATTTTGTATCAATAAAGGCAATATCGTTAATCTTCTTATGCTGTCGTCGCTTGCAGCGTGCGGAAAAGAGGGGGTCGATTACCTCGTCCTTGTGAACAAGGAAAACAAACTGCCTGACGAAAGAGGACGGCTCGGACGATGCGGTTTGGAAGTGCTACGTCAGCGACAAGTTCTGCTATCTTGAGGACGGCGCTCCGGACAGTTTGGGGAATTGAATCCCGCGTGATAAATGAATACAAAAAGACCGACCCGGGAGGGCCGGTCTTTTTGACGTCGTATGCGGATCCCGGGTGCTGTGCACCGCGCACAGGTCAGTCCGGAAAACTCTTGGGGCTCATCCCGTCATTCTTATTCGCCCTCTGCTTTGATCCGACGATCCGGGAGAAAAGACCCGCAGCCAATAACGCGATCCCTGTGACCGGATAAACGGTACTCAGAACGTTTGTCGTTCCGTATATATCGAGCGCGCCGCGGAACGAACATCCGACCGAAAGCGCGGCTATTCCCGAATTCCAAAGGTTCAGAGCGGCTCTTCCGGGATACTTTCTGAAGATCAACAGCAGCGAATAAGGCAATACTCCGAGCACCAAAGGTATCGCAAACGCGTAGATCATGTAATATGAATACACTTCATGGCTGAAGATCTCATAGACCGCGCCGAAGAGCGCGAGAAAGACCGTTCCGGCAACGTTCCATATCAGATCTTTCTTAAGATCAAGTTCCGACGTATACAATGTCGCTCACCTCTCTCTCTTTTATTCTTCCGCTGCTTGTGGGGTTGTTGACGACCTCTCCGTTGAAATACATGGTAGACGATCCGCCGCCGTCGAGATTGTACGCTTCGGTGACTCCGAGGCTCAGCATAAACTCCGCAAGCTCATAAAGGCTGAGGCCCTCGCTCTCGTCGGTTCTGCCGTCCGATACGACGAACACAAAGTGATTCGCGTCTATCATCCCTATCGCGGTCCTCGGATTGCTCGCTTTTGCGCGTCCGACCTCGTCGTTTTCATCGACGCTGACGGCGCCGTCCTCCACGAGCCCCGGCCCGAATGAGAACGCCTGCCATACGCCCATTCCGACAAGCTCGTCGGCGGTATAGTCCCGGTCGTTTACGACGTCTATCGTTCCGTCGGCAAAGATACAGAGAACTTCGGAGCCTTTGGCGCTGCTTCTGTAAACGACGCCGTTTCGGATCACGTACCCTTTTTCCTGCGATCCGTAGAAATCTCCGTTTACAGCGAGGATCGCGCCGTTTTCTTCGGCGATGGACGAGGTCGTCTCTGTGACGTTTTTTCCGTACGTTCCGTTTGCAAAAGCGGTCTTAAGGTATTCTGCTGAGCTTAGAGTGACGTCGGCGACGTAGATCGTCGTGCCGTACTTCTCATATTCGGTGAGAGTGATCGAGACGTTATCGTCACCGTAGCTGCTTTCGTCCCGGTAAACTTCTGCGCCGCGGCTTTCCGCTTCTTCGGTCACATCGCCTGCTTCCTCTTCCGAGTCTGCAAACATGGAGGTGTTGACCTCAACAGCGTTGCCGTTATATACCTTTGCGATCACGAAAGTGTCGAGCGCAAGGTACACCGTAAAGGCGGCAAGCAGGACCGTGAAGCAGATCGCCCAGACGTGCTTCTTCATAATGATCACCGTCCTTTCTTTTCAATTACAGTATACCCTGCAAGATTGAAAGCGGATTGAAGGTAAATGATTTTTTAAAAAGCGGCGGAGTCGTCACGACTCCGCCGCTCTGATCTTATTATAACTGATTCTGAGTTTCTGTGTAGGGAAGGAGAGCGACCTCGAGATTTCCGTTTTTGGTGCGGAGCTCGTCGA
>JAEEJH010000121.1 GCA_016281775.1 Clostridiales bacterium
AGCCGCTGATCGAAGAGAGAAGAGGATAAATCCAAAACCGTTTATATGCCGAAGCGTATATAAACGGTTTTTCTTTTACGGAGCGAAGCGCCCGAGGCTTTGAAACGACCGTGCGGAAAAAGAATAAACCGGCGTTTTCGCGCTTGACAAATTTTTTTGAAAAATTTATAATTATCTTGATCACAAACCGCGTTTTTTTACGTCTTTATAAGTGAAGGAGGTAATGTGAGCATGACTGATCAGAAAATAATCGAAATGCTGTTCTGCCGCGATCAGGACGCGCTTACAGTTATCGAGCAAAAATACGGCGATTACTGCCGAGCCGTGGCGATGAATATCTTAAACGACAGCCGCGACGCCGAAGAGTGCATGAACGACGCGCTGCTTGCCGTGTGGAACCATATCCCGCCCGACAGACCCGAAGAATTCGGCGGTTATCTTGCGCGTATCATAAGAAACGCTGCACTTGACAGACTGCGCAAAAGCGGCGCAGACCGGCGCGACTGCAACGTGACAGCGCTTATAAGCGAGCTTGAAGAGTGTCTTCCGGGCGAACCGAGCGCGGAAGACCGCTATTTAGGTTTCGAGCTGTCCGACGCGCTGAAAAGGTTTTTGAACACGGTTTCGAAAAAGGAAAAAGACGTGTTCGTCGCCCGCTATTTCAGCGGATTTGATACTAACCGCATCGCCGAAGCGTTTCATACGAGCGGCGACTACGTGAGAACGATGCTGAAACGCACACGTAAAAAACTGAAAAAATTCCTGCAGAAGGAGAATTTGCTATGAGCGGTAAAGATCTTTTTTACGCGATAGGGCAGATCGATGAAAAGACTGCCGCCGGTAACGTATCGCGCTTCAATAAAAAACCAAAGGATCCCAAACGGGCTGAAATGATTTCAAACGTTTTCAGCGGTTTGAAGATCGCCGCCGGCGTCGCCGTGATCCTGGCGATCGCGGTGACCGTATGGCTCTCATCGATACTGTTCAGAGATCCCCCGATAAATCCGGCAGAGAGCGGCACGGGTACGGCGTTATATCATACCGAACCTCCGACAGATACCGAACCGAATTCGACCGATACGCCCGAAACCGACGTTGACAGACAAACCGAAAAAGACACGCATACGGAACCCGTCACGGATGAGCAGACGGAACCTGTTACCGTAAATTCAACTGAAACGGAAGAATCCGTTTTGAACCCTCCGACTACCGAGACGAAGGCTGAAACGCTTGCAAGGGCCATCGTAGAATATCTGTCGCAGGATTTCAAAAAACGCGTTGAATCATCGAAAGGCGCGACGGAGATAACGGTCACTTCGTTTGACGATCCCCGTGAGGCAGAGGGAGATTTTTACGGCGGCTGGCATATTTACGCCGCTTCAAAGATCGAAATAGACGGCGAAAATGCGTATGCAGCGAAATACTTCGCGCTTGCCGCCGAACCGGACGTTGCCTTTACGGCCGATGAAGAAGTCGAGCGGGTCGGAGATTATTTATTCAGATACAACAGCGGCGTGCGTATATCGACAGTGATCGGCGACAAATATTATTACGGCTTGAAGAAAGCGTACGAAGCCGGAGTCATTAACGACGACGATCTTTACGCGGCGAGTTTTTGCTTCGGCGACGACTGCGCCGGGTTAGGTTATTCCGCGATACGGCTGAACGGCAAGACGACCGGTCTCAAAGCGATACATGTCAAAGATATGCTCATGTTCCCGTTCGTCGGTCTTATGGATAAGATGTTCGGCGTAAAAGAAGCCGGCGAATTCAAATATACGTTTACGTTCAAAGGCAAAGAATATTTCATTCGCACGGATATCAAAGCGGCGGGACTCGTTTCCGATTCGAAAAATATGCTTCTGATACCGCCCGGATGCGATTTCAGCGGATCGATCATCACCCCGGTCTATACCGCGTCCGACGGAGAGCTTTATGTTGAATCGAACGTACTGTTTGCGAGCTTCTTCGGTTTCGGAGAGATCGACGCTGCGGCGCAGATCCCCGACGCTCACGGCGATATCAACGTTAAGATCGATCTTACCGAACCGACGGAAGTCAAGGTCAAGTCGATCTCGGTGAGCTGCCCGTCGAGGCTGCTCGAGGTCGGCAAAAGCATGAAGCTGACGGCGGTCATATCGCCGGATAACGCTTCCGACAAGACGGTCACGTGGGGCATCGAATCCGGTTTTCAATATGCAAACCTCAATCCTGACGGCACGGTCACCGGCGTAAAAGCGGGAGAATGCAATATCAGGGTGCGGGCGAAAGACGGTTCGAACGTTAGCGCGCTCATAACGATTTACGTCACGGAACCGACGGCAGAGGATCAGAAACGCGAGTTCAGATCGAAGCAGTCGTCGCATACGACGCCGTCAAATATCACCGCGCCCACGAAAATGGACGAGAGCCCTCAGCACGAGGGCGGCGGAGTTGATAAAGAAGCGCCGGCGAGAGTATATTTCAAGGTCATAGACTGCGGTTTTGAGCAGTTCGAAGAGCTGCTCGGCAATCACGGTCGGTACGATATGTGTTCTCCGGACACTTCAAGATACTGGACGATGTTCAGAAACGGCGAGTTCAAAGTATGGCTTTGCACGCTTGACGGTGAAAAGATCGATTACGTTTACGCAAATGCAAACAGAATAGTCGGTTTCGATCTGTATCCCGGGGAATATCAGGTGATGTTCGAAGACGACGGCACGTATAAGACTCTTTATTCTTCAATCATAAAAGTCGAAGAGAACGAAGACAATCGAAGATACAGTTACCCGTTATACGTACAGATAATCAATCCTCTCGGCTACGATACCGACAGAGCGTGGCTGCACGTCTATAACTATCAATGGTATGATCCGGTAACGATCACCGTCACCGACGATGAGACGGGCGAGCCGCTTGCGGATACGTATATCGCATACCATGCTGCGTTTCTTTCGTCACAGTATATGGACAGATATTATAAAACCGACAGCGACGGCAAACTGAGTCTCAGCTGCATATTCGATATAATCGACAAAGTCAACGTCGCATTTATGGGCAGCTGGCACGACGATATAACTTTGTATTTCAAAAAAGACGGCTACGATCCGATAGTTGTGAAGACAGACAACGTGAGAGAGACCGGATTCAATATACGGCTCCACAAGACAGAACGGTACGATTATACGATACTTGTGCTCAACTCGACTACGGGCGAACCGGTCGAAGGCGCGACGCTTGAGATCAACACTTCGACAAGCGGCGACGCGATCATCGGGACATCCGGCGCCGACGGTATACTCAAGGGGTATTTCTACAGCAAAGACCTGAAAGATATTTACGGCGTCATGTACAGTCCCGACGAGATCCAATCCAGAGCGTTCGTAGGCGTTCAGTATATCTCCGAAGCCGACGTTTCGTATATGGGGTATCCGGCAAAGGGCAACATCCCGGTATGGCAGCCCGATAACGAGGGACCGTTCATAGCGCTCTATACTCCGTCAAACGCTGAAACGTACACACTGGCGTCGATATTCCCCGCGCCGGAAGGTACAGAGCTGCCGCTCGTGATAACTTTGAGAGGGATCGCGTTTTCCGAAGACCCGATATTCGTCAACGTCGGAGAATCCGTAAAGCTGACCCCGATATATTACCCCGAAAACGCCGAACGTAAAGACGTTACGTGGCGTATCTCGAGAGGCGAGGCGTACGGCTCCATATCCGAAGACGGTACTTTTACCGCCAAAGCACCGGGCGAATGTATAATCGTGGTAACGGCCGTCGGCTGCGATCCGTGGGTGAGCGGCGCGGTCACGATAAGAATAGTCGAGCCCGAGACCGAACAGGCCACAGCCGATGATAACAGCGTTATCATCTTGCAGAAAACGATATTCGACCGTAAAACCGCGAAATCACGGAATGACGCGACGCTCGATTTTGCCGGAGAAGATAACGGCAAGAAGAAAAAAACGAACGTTAATTGAGCTGATATACGGTAACTGATAAATGATTATAATATCGGAAGATAAAGATCCGCTTTTGAAAAAGAAAGCGGATTTTTTATTGACAAAGAAATTTTTATGATTAAAATAAAAACTGATGATGCGTTTTCGGATTTTTCGGTACTATATGGGTGAGGAGGTGCAGACAAATGACCGACAAAGATATAATCGCTTTGTTTTTTGCCCGCGACGAGTCGGCGATAAAAGAGTCTGCCGACAAATACGGCGATTACTGTTTTGCCGTCGCGTCGAGAATACTTAACGATAATTGCGACGCCGAAGAATGCGTCAACGACACGTGGTTTTCCGCATGGAACAGGATACCGCCCGAACGGCCTTCAAAGCTCGGTGCGTTCTTTTCGCGAATTACGAGAAATATCGCGGCCAAACGTCTGCGCGGCAAAACAGCGGACAAAAGGGGCGGCGGCACGGCGGATCTGATATTCGAAGAGCTCGAAGACTGCCTTACCGATTCAAAAAGCGCGGAAGATTCTTATCTGTCAAAAGAATTCACCGAGGCGCTTAATAAGTTTTATAAGACTCTGCAAAGACGCGACCGCGAGATATTCCTTTGCAGATATTACAGCGCTCATGAGATATCGGCAATAGCCGACGCGTTCGGCATGAGCGACAACTATGTCAGAACGGTGCTCTCGAGAACGAGACAGAAGCTCAAAGAATATATGGATAAGGAGGGATTACTGTGAAAAGTCAGAAACTGTTTGAAGCGATCGGCAATTCGTCCGATAAATACGTCGCAGAAGCCGAAGCGGCGTTTGAAAACGCAAAAAAACGCGATGCGGTGAAAAACGTCTTCCGCATTATCGGCGTGGCGGCCGAAATCGCGGCTCTTATAGCAATAGTGATACTGCTGTGGCTGCCGTCGGTACTGTTCAGAGATCCCCCGATAAATCCGGCAGAGAGCGGCACGGGTACGGCGTTATATCATACCGAACCTCCGACAGATACGGAACCCGCATCGACCGAGCAGCCAGAAACGGACGTGCAGACCGAAGAACCCGAACCGGAATTCGATACCGCGTATGAACGCGCGGGATATCTTATCAAAAAACTTGCCGTATCGGATAAAAATACCGACAAGTCAAAAGAAATGTGGAATACGCTTTTGTCTCTCGGCGGCGACGCGCTTGATTACTGCGCCGACATACTGAATAAAACTGCGGATGACGG
>JAEEJH010000122.1 GCA_016281775.1 Clostridiales bacterium
ATGCACAAAAACGACAACGTGAAACCGAAGCTCTTCGTCGGCATCGGGCGGCAGGACGCGCTTTATGAATCGAATCAGAGGCTTCTGCCCGTTCTGAAAGACTGCGGATACGATCTGACCTACCGCGAATCCGACGGAACGCACAGCTGGGCGTTCTGGGACGAGTACATACAGTACGTACTTGAATGGATGTTCGGGAAAAAGTGATATGATAAGCAAAAAAGAAGCTGAAAAAGCGCTGCGATCGATGCTTTCGATGCCGATAAACAAAACGCTGCCGATACTGAAAAAATTCGCGAAGCTGCCGCGCGCATCCGCGAGGCTCGAAGGCGACAAGTACGATTTCGTATACGTTCACGGAACAAGAGAAGACAGAGTGCTTCTGATCGCTCACGCCGACACGGTGTGGGACGCCGTGTATACCGCGAAAAAACGCATACTGAAAAGAAACCGCCGCCCGAAGATCGGATACGAAAACGGCGTTTATTTCAGCAAAGATCCGTCCTGCGGCATCGGCGCCGACGACCGCGCCGGCTGCGCGATACTGTGGCTGCTTCGGCAAAGCGGACACTCGCTTCTCATAACCGACGGAGAAGAGCGGGGAGAACTCGCCTGCAAGCATATGAAGGAGCATTACCCCGGCGCGTTCGATCTGGTGAACTCAAACGCCTATATGATACAGGCGGACAGAAGAAACGCCTCTGACTACAAGTGTTACAATATCCCCGTGACGGATGAGTTCAGGAGCTTTGTTGAAGAGAATACCGGTTTTTCCGACGCGGGAAATACCGCGGCGACCGATATAGTCGTTTTGTGCGACAAGATCTGCGGAGTCAATCTCAGCGTCGGTTACCATAACGAGCATACCCCGGACGAAACGCTCGTTTTCGACGAATGGTACAATTCGCTGTGCGTTATCGAAAAAATGATAACGCCGCCGCAGAAAAGGTACCCTCTGTAAATTGAAAATTTCAAATCAAGGAGTCGGCAGCGCCGGCTTCTTTTTTAATTTGGGGAGTACCCACCCTTACACCCCCCAAACCCCCTTAACCCCTCCCAAAGTCGTTATACTCTCTTTGGGGCGCGACGGTTCAAGCCGCTTTCTTCCGGTGATCACGCGCGCGGCGCCCCCCCTTTACCGCGCGCGACCATTCGGCAAAACCGAATGGTCCGACCCTTAACGTTTCGTACGTCTTCCTAAACGGATCGCCGCCCCCGCGAGCGACAAGGCCGCGGTGATATACGGCTTCGCCGTGTGAAATCCGACTTCGTCGGGTGAAATCGCTCCGCGACGAAATCCGGCTTGCGCCGGGTGAAGGTGTCGCATACGTGAACCCCCAACACTCACTTCGTTCGTGCCGGGGAACCCCGGTCCCACCCTTACAACCCCAAACCGTGAACCCCCGTTGCGAACGAGTTCACAACGGGGAACCCCGGTAACCCCCTAAATCCCTCCCGAGCGATAAAAAATCTCTTGGGGAGCGAAAAAAAGAGGGACGAATATAGCGCTCCGCGTTGATCCGTCACGTTATTTTGCCGACAAAAAAGGCTGTTTGACGCTGCAGACCAAACAGCCTCGGTTTTATTTTGCGGCGAGTATTTTTTGAATATGAAATCGAAAAAAGCTTTACCGGAAAACGTCTCTTTTTTCGCGGCGGCGCCGCGCGATCCCCGACACGGATCGCCGCTGTTGTAAACGGCAAGGCTGATCCCGCATTTATGTTCGCGGGTCTTTTCAGACCCTATATTTTGATATCCCGGGCGTACTTGCAGGGCCTTCGGACGGCGCCGTTTTTGCCGCGCTGCGCGGCGTTTTTGCGCGACGATGAGACGGCGCTGCAAGGACCGTCGAAAACGCCGTCACTTTCTTTGAAGAATGAATAATTATACAAATAATCAGCCGAATTATGCATCGCGGATAAATGTGGCAAGCAAACGCAAAGCGTTGAGCAAATGTCGATATATAGTGTCGGCGAATCCGTAAAACGGTCGGGGAATAAGTCGGTAAATCTGTCAAAAAACGGCACAAATTGCAAAAATAATGAACAAAAAATGCAAAAAAATTTACAATATCAATGTATATTCTTACCGCTGTTTGCGAGTTATAATAGAGAAGAGTATTATTAACGAAAAAATAAAATAAAATTTATTATATTAATAATAACTCCTGTGCGATCATTGATCGGGCAGTTGTCTTATATTTCACTAAAAGGGTAGGGAAAAGAGTATGAAGACGAAGAAGATCCTTAACAGTATTTTGGCGATTTGCCTTATAATTCTGTTCACTGTTTCGCCGGTTTTCAGCAGCTATGCGTCTGCCGTTGAAGCTGCCGGAACACAAAAACCGAAAGGTTACGTTTATGTCGTTTCGGACGGGAACGGCAAAGGCGGGAAAAGTTACGTCTGGAACGACGGGAAAGTCATAGTTACAGTTGCGCTTTCCGATAAAAGCGCCATACCTGACGGCGCCAGGCTTGTCGTGAACGCCATAGACAAGAATTCTGACGACTATGACTATGACGCTTATATGGAAGCTCTGAACGCCGGTTCCGACGTCAGTTACGATGAAAACAACACGCTTCTTTTTGACGTTGCTTTCATTAAAGACGGCGTGGAACTGCAGCCTTCCGCCGGAAGCGCTTCCGTCACGTTCAAATTCCTGAATAATCAGCTCTCCGAACTTGTCGGTGAAAACGACGTGACGGATTTCAACGTCGTGCACCTTTCTCTTTCGGACGAGATCAAAGATGATTTTGATAAAACAGCCGACGCCGTTGATATAGACGCCGGCAATATCGACGTGGAAAAACTTACCGCAGATGAGAACAAACTGCTGGTGAACGTCAATAACGAAACGGTAACGTTTGAAACAACGGGCTTTTCCGTCTTCGCATATACTGTCGACTTCGAATACTCCGATCCCTCGACCGGTAAAATATACAAATACAGCATCAAAGGCACAGAATCCATCAGCCTTATGGATCTGGCGGTCATACTCGGCATCACAACTGCCGAAGATGCGGAAGAATTCATTTCCGGCGTCGCAAACGTGGAATTCAGCGACGAGACCCTCGTCAAAGTCGTTTATACGGCTGAGTACGGCTGGGTCCTCAAATCCCTCAACCCCTTTTCCACTAAAGAGAAACTCACCGTTACCATGAAAGACGGTACCGTGATCAATATCAGAGTGACCGACGTTCAGGAGAGCAGCGACCTTGCCGACTTCCTTTCCAACGCCGTTGTCGTCGGCGCGATCCAGAACGACGACGGATCGTACTCGGTCGTGCAGGGTCAGGATTATTCCTTCATCCTTTCGTTTGCAGAAGATTCGACATGTCAGTTTGCCAATGACGCAACGCTCACGTATCAGATACCCGAAGGTATCGTTATCAAAGAAGAGCAGTCCGGTCCCATGAAGATCAATATCGTATATAAAGGCAAGACCTATCAGGTCGACGCAAGCTACGTACTTAGTACGGACGGCGTGCTCAGCGTGACGTTCGATCAGAACGACCCCGACTATCCGAGACTTACCGACTCCACCAACGTAAGCTTCAGATACAGATTCTACGCCGAGTTTGACGGAGAAGCAAACGAGATACGCTGGTCCGAGGATATCGAGCGCGATATCACATTCGAAGATCCTGCTCCCGGTCAGGCTTTCGCGGAAAAATCCGCCGTTTATGACGAGACCAC
>JAEEJH010000123.1 GCA_016281775.1 Clostridiales bacterium
CAAGAAGAGCCCCGTATTCCGCTCCAAAGACAAAAACGGCGTCAAAGACGTCGTTTTTGTTTTTGCGATATAATATATACGGGGCTCGAAGCAGCGTTAAGAAAACGAGCCGGGGGCTCGTTTTTAGCGGTGACCGAAGAATTTTGCGAAGCATACGGTATAAGTCTGCACAAATTGCTTCGCAAAATTCAAGAAGAGCCCCGTTTTTCGACTGAATCTGTCTTAAATCCACTGCGTGGATAAAATCCGCTCGACGCGGGTAAGGTGCGAGTTTGGTATATATTCAAGCGCTCATCTTTCCCGCTGTCTCGTTTTCAGATCGCCTGATTTGATCAAAACCGTTGAATTATTCACACTTTACAGCTAAAATAATATCTGATCAAACAGTTCAGAGGGTTCGCTGAATATGAAATACGTTGTCATGACCGGAGCGTACGGCGGCATGGGATACGCCGCCGCCAAAGCTCTTTCAAATACGGGATATACGGTATTCGCGCTCGACCGGGAGGTAAAAGAGCCGGAAGCGAACATAATACCGGTAAAAACGGACGTTACCGACGCCGGAAGCGTCGCGCGGGCGTTCGGTTTTGTCCGCTCTCAGACGGAAGAACTGTACGCGATAATCCATTTTGCCGGCGTTTACCGCCTCGATTCTCTCGTAGAAATGAGCGAAGAACGCTTTACACAGGCGTTTGACGTAAACCTTTTCGGCGCGTACAGAGTAAACCGGGCGTTTATGCCTCTTTTGAAAAAAGGTTCCCGTATCGTCATAACCACGAGCGAGCTCGCTCCGCTGTCGCCTCTGCCGTTTACCGGCATTTACGCGATCACAAAATCCGCGCTTGACAAATACGCATTTTCTCTGCGGTCGGAGCTACGTCTGCTCGGTATCGACGTTTCGGTCATTCGACCCGGCGCGGTCAGGACCGGACTTCTCTCCGTTTCGGAAAAAGAACTCGACGACTTCTGCAGAAACACCCGTATATACACGTATAACGCCGACAGATTCAGAAAGATAGTTAAAAGCGTCGAAGCGAAAAACGTACCGCCTGACGAGGTGGCGAAAAAGGTCATGCGCGCGCTTTGCGACAGAAAACCGAAATACGTTTACAATATCAACAGAAATCCGCTTCTGCTGACGCTCAACGCCCTGCCGGCAAGACTTCAGACGGCTATGATCGCAAATATCCTGAAACCGCAAAAGAAACATCGCACCGAGAGAAACGGAGACGGTCTATGAAAAAACTCGTCGTATTATTTCTTATATTCATATTATTATGTACCGCCGTTCAGGCGACCGGCGTCGTCACCGGGACGGACGCCGAAACGGAAATGACCGAAGCGCCGCCGACCGATACCGGCGGCACGGACGACCTTACGGAAACGTTCCTCAACATAAACATATGGATGTTCGTTATCGCGCTTGCGCTGTTTCTGATCTGCACGGTCATAGCGATAATTTATAAAAAGAAAAAATCGGAAACTTGACGGTTTCCGTTTTTTACCCTCTGTTTTATTGCAAAAGGGCGCGAAAAATCAAAAAATTTCAAAAATTTTCAGTTTTCATGATACCGAAACGGCGTTTTTCGGTACTTATAGGGTGAGGAGGTGCAGAGCCGATGACCGACAAACAAATAATCGAGCTGTTTTTCAGCCGCAGCGAGACCGCTTTGTCCGAGATAGAGGCGAAATACGGCGCTTTTTGCCGTGACGTCGCGCTGCGGATATTAAACGACCGCCGTGACGTCGAAGAGTGCCTCAACGATACGTGGCTCGCCGCATGGAACGCTATCCCGCCCGAGCGTCCGAAAGATCTCGGCGCGTATCTTGCGGGCGTTACGCGAAACGTCGCGGTCAAAAAACTGCGCGCGCATACCGCCGAAAAGCGCGGCGGAGGCGAGACGCCGCTCGTCGCCGAAGAGCTTGAAGAGGTCCTCGCCGGTTCAAGAAGCGCCGAAGACGAGGCCGTCTCGAACGAACTGAAAAACGCGCTCGAAAGATTTTACAAAACGCTGCCCGCAAAAGAGCGGAACATATTTTTCGGCAGATATTTCTGCTTTTATTCTCTTCCCGATATTGCCGAAACGTTTCACACGACGGAAAATTACGTCAAGACCGTACTTGCGAGAACGAGAAAAAAACTGAAAAAATTCCTTGAAAAGGAGGGGCTGTTATGAGAGTTGAAACGCTTCTTGCCGCGATAGGCGACGCAAGCGACGAATACAAATACGCCGCCATGGCAAAATTCAAAGCCGCAAAGAAACGCGCGCCCGTGTTCGGCGCGCTGAAAATACTCGCCGCCGCTGCGTCGATTGTTTTCATTATCGGTTTTGCTCTTTTCATGCGCTATATCAGCATAAAATACAAAGATCCCGCGGCGACCCCCTCCGTTTCGGGTACGGTAACGCCGGAGGACACGGAAGCGCCTCCCGAATTTACGTCAGCGGACAAATTCGATTTCACTCTGCTCGATAACGGCACGTATTCCGTCGCCGCAAAAGAAGGCGCGGAATTGCCCGAGGTCGTATCCATCCCTTCTTCGTTTGACGGCAAAGCCGTCACGGAAATAGCGGAATCGGCGTTCAGCAACCGCGAGACCGTCAAAACCGTTTACGTACCCGAAGGCGTCGTGATGATCGGCAGCCGTGCGTTTCACAGCTGCACCGCGCTTGAACATATATATCTTCCGAAGAGCGTAACGGAAATAGGCACTTTGTCTTTTGCCGCCTGCTTTTCTCTGCAAAGCATATCTCTGCCGGAAAAACTGACCGAGATACCTTACAAAGCGTTCATCAACTGCACGGCGCTGAAAGACGTATATTTTCCGGAAGGCCTGCTTTATATCAGATACAACGCTTTTGAAGGATGCACGTCTCTTTGCGACGTCGCTTTGCCGAACGGCCTGCGCGATATCGAGGATGGCGCGTTTGAAGACTGCAGAATCGACAGTATCAATATTCCCGACAATATTAAAAAAGGACTGGTCGGCGTGTTTGAAAACTGTGAGATCGGTCATCTTACCGTAGGACGGTGGATCAGTTCCCACAGTATGCAGAACGTCATCACCGATGTCAAAGAGATAACCGTTACGGGCAGTGCGGAAAAACTCGCCTATGCGGCGTTTTCGACCACAACCGCCGAAAAAGTCACGCTCGGCGCGGGTATTACGTCGGTGCCGAACGTTTTTCCGAGATCAAAAATCAAGACCGTGATCCTTTCGCCGGGCGTAAAAACGATAGAAGAATCGGCTTTTTCCTACTGTTCGGCGCTTACGGAAATAACGCTTCCCGAAGGTCTGACGTCGATAGGCCGCCGCGCGTTTTACGACTGTAAAAGTCTGAAAAGCGTCGTGATACCGGACAGCGTTACAAGCGTCGGCAGGGAAGCGTTTGCAAAATGCGTATCGCTTTCAAGCGTTACAATAGGCGATAACGTCGCCGCGGGCGAGATAAATTATTTCACGTTTTCGTACAATTTAGATGAAAACCCCGGTACGCTGAAAACCGTCACGGTAGGCAAGTGGATAGAGAACAATTCTCTTTCCTGTCTGCCGAATCTCGAAAACGTTATCGTCAGAGACGGCGCGACAAAAATCGCGGATAAAGCGTTTAATAACATGAAAAAACTTAAAAGCGTTTCGCTGTGCGAAGGTATCGAGTCGATCGGCGAAAAGGCGTTTTCCGACTGCGAAAGCCTCGTTTCGCTCAAAATACCCGACAGTGTTCGGAGCATCGGCAATAACGCTTTTGACAACTGCGCCTCACTAAAATATAACGAATACGGCGGCGGATATTATCTCGGAAGCGAAGAAAATCCGTATTTATGGTTCGTAAAGCCGCAGGACACGGAAGCGGTAAGCATTACGCTGCACGAAAGCACGGCGCACCTTTTCCCGAGCGCGTTCATGCACTGCGTCAAACTGCAGACCGTAATTCTGAGCAGCGGCATAACGGAGATCAGCGACTACGCGTTTTTAGGATGCTCGGATCTTAAAGAATTCGTGATACCGGATACGGTCGAAAAGATCGGAACGCACGCTTTCAGCAGCTGCGGTTCCCTTGAAAATATCGTTATACCGGAAAGCGTCAGAAGCATAGGCAGAAGCGCTTTCAGCCTGTGCCCGTCGCTTGAAAAGATCACAATACCCGACAGTGTGACACAGCTCGGCGCGTATATGTTCGCTTTCTGCAGAAGTCTCAAAAGCGTCAAGCTGCCCGCCGGGGCGAATTACGGCGACTGCAACGATATGTTCTGCATCTGCGGCTTTACGGAGCTGACTGTTCCCGACGTTATCGAGACCGTCGCGGCCGGAATGTTTTCGAGTTGCTCCGAACTTCGGAGCGTTACGATATCGGACGGCGTAAAGACTGTCGGATCGGGCGCGTTTGAATTCTGTTTAAAACTTTCCGAGGTCACCGTACCAGAGAGCGTTACGCTGATACAGAGCAACGCGTTTTACAACTGCCCTCTGGCGGATATATATTACGCCGGCACCGTCGAACAGTGGCGCGGAGTCTTCACCCCCGCCGAGATATATAGGTCCGATAATATTTACACCTGTACCGTACACTGCAAAGACGGTAATCTGACGTTTGATTATTATTACGACCCGTACGAAGGGATGCAGTGACCGTTTTCGCACGTCGATCACGATAGAAAAGGCCCGGGAGTCTCGTCTCCCGGGCTTTTGCGATATATTTGCTTTGCAAATGCGATATATTGCTTGCGCAATGCGATATATTCGCTGACGCGAATGCGATATGTTTGCTTGCGCAAACGGTATTACGGCAGCGTTGTCGATTTTTCGCTTTATATAAGCGACGTTTCGACGAAGCAGTATTTATCCGTATAATACGCGCCTTTGTAATACCCGTTCCAGATGCACGGCTCGCCGTAGAAGCTCGACGGGGCGACGGCGTAAAGCTCGCCGCCGGTATTGTGATGCGGTCCGAGCAGATTTCTCAGATTGTTCACAGCGGTCAGGGTTACGGTGTTTTCTCCTTTGCAAAGATACGGCGAAAGATCAAGCTCAAACGGCGTCGTGAGCAGTGTTTTTACCTGTTTACCGTTGACTTTTACTCTTATCGCGTTGACGCCGAGTTTGTTGAAAACGAGTTTTTTATCGGTGCTGTCAAGAGTAAACGTCTTTTCGAGCGTTATCTCTCCCGAGAAGAACGGATAGCCCTGCAGATCGAGCCTGTGAAGGCTCAGTTTCTTTTTCGGCTCGGTGAGAGTGAATCTGCCGTCGAACCAGTACGCGTCGTGATCGGCCGCTTCAAGATCGCCGTCAAGCCTTACGGCAAAATCGCCGACGAGATACATCGCCTCTATTTCCATATCGTACGTGAGCTTGTTTTTCTCCGACTCGAAGACCTTGGCTTTTTTCATATTCTCATATATCTCCGGCGACTGTACGAAATGAACCGACAGCGTTATGACGTTTTCGCCCTTGTGCAGAAGTCCCGAAACGTCGAGTTTTCGAAACGATGTGTCGCGGAAATAACCGCAGTCTTTCTTTTCAAACTTCGCTCCGTTTATTTCGATATCGAATATCTCGGGCGTTTCGATCGCCAGATACAGTTCGTTTGGCACGTATTCAGCCGAAACCTTGAATTCGCACCTGATATCGACAGGTCTGCCGAGCTCGTACGCTCTCTGCGCGGCGTTCAGAACGTAGCCGTTCTCTTCCTGAAGCACGCCGTCGAACCAGTACGTGCATTTGTCGAGCGTAAGGCTGTTTTCGGTACTGAGCTTAAGATCCCATTCTCCCGAAAGATCGAGCGGCGCAAGCGCTTTTTCTTCCGGTTTTTTCTGCGCCGGAGTCCCGTCGTCGATGACGACGATACTGCTCATCGGGGCGAAGTCGTATTCGCCGTAAAACGGCTCGAGTTCTCCCGTCTCTTCGATCATTATTTTTCCGCCGCAGTTCATCTTCGCGTGACGCGCCTCGCCTGTCGTGTTGACGAAATAGCGCATAACGAAGTTATCGAAATATCTCTCGGTATAAGTGATCTTCGGATCGTCGACGACAGGGTTTTCTTCAAGCTCTTCCGCGGTCGTTATCACGCCGCCGTTGGCTTTGTATTCGGCAAGCAGTCTTTCGGTATTTTCGAAAAATACGGCGTGAGGCGGTATTATCACCTTCGTATAGCGCATATTGCCGATGATCAGCGTTTTGCCTTCGACCTTGCCGTGACGCTCCATGAGTATCTCGTCGCCCAAATGGAAGTTTATATGCTTCGCCTCGAGCTTGTCGATGATATCGAGCATCGCCTCGTTATATTCTGCTATGCCCTTGTTGTCGGCGCAGTTGAAGCAGGTCCAGGCGCTTGAAATATTATGTATGAGCAGCGTATCGGTCCTTATTTCACCTTCCGCAAGCAGCATGCCGATGCGAGACGCGGCGTCGTTGAACTGTTTGTAATCCGCCCACCACGGCTGCTGCAGATACATCGCCGGCGGATAGTCGCGCTTGCGGATCCCGCGCAGCGAATAGCCTTCGAGATGCTGGCAGAGCAGGTTGACGCCGCGCACCGTCATCCATTCGTAGTTGCGGCGCAGCTCCTCGTGCGAGACGTTGTGGCCGCAGAGCGCAAAGGTTTCGGAGAGGATCTGCTTTTTGCCCGTCTGCGCCGCCGTCGAAGCGAGCTGATGCACCGTGAGGCAGCGGTATATCGGACGGCATAGCCAGTCCATACCCGGTATCGTCAGATATTCGTAATGCGGCATACACGCGCCGTTCGACGTGATCTGCCAGTCAAGGCGTTCCTCAAGCACCATGTGACCGGTGAAGCCGAGGTTATGAGCGGTACACCAGTCGTATATCTGTTTCATGTAATTCTGCGAAAACAGCATCGTCACGAGCCGCCAGAAACGGACGCGAGTTCTCTTATATTCGCCCGTTTCGTAAAACAGTTCCGGCAGGCGCGGATAAAGCGGCTCGCCGTATTCTTTTTCGTATTCCGACGGAAGTATATAGCTCCACGGTATGCCGTTGCGCGATATCTGCGGCTCGTCTGTGAAAAAGCCGTCGAAGCCGTCGCCGAATCTTTTGTAATACGGTTCGTATATGACCTCTATGAATTTCGCAATGACGTCGGCGTCAAGAGTGTCGACGTAAAACGGATTGACGTCGAAGTAAAACACGTATCCGCCTTCGCGGCAGATCTCGTTTTCATACGTTTTGCCGTCGTCTTTTGCGGCGCGGAGGTATTTCTGCTGATATCTTAGTCCGAGCCCGTTGACCGCGCCGCCGCCGAAGCCGGAAGGCCAGCCGTTTTCGTCGTAAGCCCAGGCGTGCATACCGAGTTCCTTCGCCGCCTCTATCGAAGCCGCGACGTTTTCAAACCATTCTTCGCCCATGTATTCGGTCTGTAAACCGCCTCTCGCGTGCATGAAGAACCCGCCGATACCGACGTCGTTCATCTCGTCGATCTGCCACTTCGTCTGTTCAACGGTCAGTTTTTCGTTCCATGACCAGAACGGCACGGGACGGTATTTTTTGTCAACGTTCCTGAAATCCATATATTTACCTCTCTTTTGGTATTTCTGTATTTCCATTATACAGCGTCGTACGCGGTTTGTCAATCGCAAATTGAATTTTATATTTTCTTGATCTGCAGACGGGCGGAAAAACCGCAGATAAAAATGTGGGGCGCCGATCCGTTTGGAAAATGTATAAACGGGTGCCGGGCAAAAGGAATACGCACGAAACGTAAGGGTCGGATCATTCGGCGCAGCCGAATGATCGCGCGCGGTAAAGGGGGCGCCGCGCGAGATCGTCAAAAGAGCACGGCTCACAATTTGCGCGCAGCGCACGCGGCGGGCGTCCCCCCACCGCCCCGCCGCGCAATTATGTTCGTGCAAAAGCCGATAAACA
>JAEEJH010000124.1 GCA_016281775.1 Clostridiales bacterium
GATGATAAAACTCATCAGACGTTCTTATAAGCAGGGACTTTTCACCGCCACGCACGGCACGTATTCGGTACGCCTTTCCGACGGCAGTTTCATAATCACCCCGTTCGGTAAGGACAGAGCGTATCTCGAACCCGAAGACCTGGTAAGGATCAAAGGCGGTATGAAGGAGCAGGGCAAGATCCCGTCCCGCGCCGTCGTCGCGCATGATCTTATCTACAAAGAGAACGGCGATATCAACGCGATACTCCTCGCTCATCCGCCGCACGCCATGGCTTTTGCCGTTACGGAAGCGACCTTCGATCCGCGCACGATACCGGAAAGCTATATACTGCTCCGCGATATCGAAAAACTCCCGTTCCCGGAGATCTACACCAACCCGAAGAAAGTCGCCGAGACGTTCGCCCCGAACCGTCCCGCGCTTATCTTCCAGAACGACTGCGTCATAGTCACCGGCTCAACGCTGCTTCAGGCGTTCGACCGTATGGAAGTGCTTGAATCGACGGCCCATTCGATACTCAATTCAATGTCGATAGGCGATATAGTCCACATTTCCGAAGACGAAGTGAGCGACCTCAAAAAGGCGTTCAACCTCGTCGACTGAACCGAAAAAACAAACAGGGGTTGTTTCACTGAATCATAATTCAGGTTTGAAACAACCCCTTTTTTGCATTTTGCAAACGCCGGCAAAAATCATTTGCCGAATATCAGCTCGGTAACGAACGTGCCGCCGGTGACCTTCGGCGCGCCGTCTTCATACGTCACTTCAAACGTATAGGATTTTACTTTACCGTCGACTTTGATATCGACGGAGAAAGTCGAGCCGTTTTTGCCGCTTTTGACGATCTTTGCCTCCGCCATGAATTCTGCGGGAATGTAGACGCTGTCGTATTCATCGTGTCTGACCTTCGTGCCGCCGATAAACGCCGCTTCGACTCTGCCGGGCGCGTTTTCGGGATGGATGAATTCGCCGTCGTAAACTGCGTTCGGCTTTATAAGCTCTTCACGTATCTTTTTGCTCATGATCCTGTCTAACAGGCATTCTCCGTCCTCCGTAAACAGATGCGCGACTATTATCGGCAGATCGTCCTTGCTGAAACGTTCTTTATACGCTTCGGGCAGGTCTGTATAGTAACTGTAAGTCCGAACGCAATCGAGGCTGCTGTAGAACGCACGGTACCCTTCGTGCAGGTTCATATAAGCGATAAACGTTTTTGCCGCGGCAAGCATTTCCGAATACGTTTTTGTAAACATCTTGTCGATCATCTCGCCGCCGGTTATGCGTATGCCGTTACCGTCTTTTACGATCTGCAGTTCCATTTCGATGCCCGTGCTCACCATGCCGTGAGCGTAATCGAACAAAACGCTTATCTCAGCTTTGTTTCCGCTTTGCTCGATAAGACGCGCGGAACTTGCGATTATACCTGACAAGGACTGATATCCGAGTTCGTCACTTAAACTGATTATTCCGTCATATACGTAAATCGGCATATACAGAGCGCGTTCTTCGTCGCTTGTGGCGGGGTCCGGGATATCCGCACCCGGTACGGCGTATATCGCGTTATCACGGAGGATTGCTTCGATCACATCGCGCGAAACGTATTTTCCGAAATACGAGTAAAATTCTTCTTCGGAGCATTCGTACCTTGTGGCGCTAAACCCGGAGATCTCGCCCCTGTATTGAACGTTGACTTTATAAACGGTCCTTTTCAGCGTGATGTGGTTTGAGAATTCCGTTCCGAAAATATAACCGTAGTTGACCGCCCGATACAGTTCGTTCAGCGCCGAGACCGCCTCGCGGGCTTCAAACGCTATATCCGGATCGCCCGGTTTATATCCGTCGAAGCCGAGCGCGTCGAGCGCGGCGCAGGTGATCGGGTGATCGGTCTCTGCCTGTTTTTTCGGATAATCTGCCATGAATCTTTCGGCAAGCGGTATGAATTCTCCGATGACCGGCTCGAATCTCTCTTTATGATCCCACATTCTGCTTTCATTGATATAATTATCGCCGATATAATATAGAGCGTTTATATATTCATATCCGGCTATATCGGATACTTCACCGTGCGCGGTTTGTGAAAAAAGCCAGCCGTAAAGAGCGCGGACTGTCGGATCCGTTTCGGTCTGATACCGCACGGCGCAGTATGCCGCGGCTTCCGCGCGTACGGCGGACAGAGCATAACTGCCGAGATATTTCGAAATATTGTTTGTAACGGTCTCGTTTGTTTTCGCCGACTTGTATTTTACGTAAATGTCAACGCATCCGGCGGCGGTGTTCTTTTCGGGCGTGAACGGGAACATATGACCGAAATTGCGTAAATCCATGAAGCGGTGAGCTTTCGGCAGTCGTTTTGCAAATTCGAGTTCTTCGGTCACTTTCGCGGCTGTCGATACCTTTAGCGAATAGTCGTAAAGCCAGCTTGCTTTTGTCTGGTCGGACAGATCCGCCGCGGGGTCCGGCAGTTTCAGCCCTTCGAAAATCGTGCCTTGCGCCGATTCTATTTCATCGCGCAGATAATCTGCGGCAAAACAGCTGATAACGGTGCGCCGCGCAGCGTCGAGCGCGCCTTTGTAATACTGTCTTATAAGCTGATCGAAAGCTATGCTGCCGTATGAGGTAAGTCTCTGCCATTTATCGGCGTCGTAACCGTTTGCCGCGAGGTCGTCAACGAGAGCGGCGATGATCTCTTCATCGGTCATCGGACCGGGCGCATCCGTCTCAGTATCCGTTACGGGCTCGGTCACCGTATCCGTTACGGGCTCGGTCACCGTATCCGTTACGGGCTCGGTCACCGGATCGGTGACGGGCTGCGTCTGCTGTTCCGTCGCCGTGCCGGACTGAATCGGGTCGGGATCGCGCGGGAAGAAGCGGGAGGGTATCCATATAGCTAAAACGACGGCGGCGACGAGCGCGAACGCGCCGGCGTATTTCAGCACGCTGAAAACGCCTGACACGGCTTTGTTCGGTTCTTTGCGTTCCATCATTTTTTCCGCGGATCTTATATATTTATCATCTATTTCGCCCATGGCGCGGTAAAGATTTTTGCCGCTCATAACAGCCCCTCCTTTTCAAACATGGTTTTGAGCTTCTGCCTCGCCCTCATCAAAATGGTCCTTATGTATTCTTCGCTGTAGCCGGTCCGCGAGGCTATAACGCCGGTAGAATATCCGAAATAATAGCGGCTCACGAATATATCGCGGTCGCGCTTCGGCAGCCGCTTGAGAAACCTGCGCAGATATGATATCAGCTCTTTGTTTATCGCAATATCTTCCGCGCTGCCGCAGCATTCGTCAAGTTCGGTGACGATCTGTTCGGTCTCACCGCCGCCGCGTTTGGCGGCAGATAAGCGCCGCACCCGGTCGACGGCGATATTTCGCGTTATTTTCGAGATGAACGCGCCGAGATCTGCCGGATCTTCAGGCGGTATGCGGTTCCAAACGGCGAGATACGCGTCGTTTACGCATTCCTCGGCGTCGGGCTCGCTTTGCAGTATCCGGTTCGCCGTGATGAAGCAATAGTCGCCGTATTTTTTCGCCGTCTCGCTTATCGCGTTCTGATCGCGCTTTTGAAACAGTTCTTTTATTTTATCATCGTTCATACGAACCCTCCTTTCGTCCTTTCAACAATAAAGTCGTAAAAAAACGAAAAACGTATCAATCTTTTTTCATTTTATCTCAAATTTTTTCGTTTGTCAACGTATGAGCGGCATTTCCCGATCGATCATATATCGAGGTGCCGCGCGGCGGCGAGAAAAAAGCCCCGTTCGGATAACGGGGGACGGCGGGGAGTCCCCAAAACGCGGCGCAAGCCGCAATTTATGCGCGGAGCGTAATTCATGACGGCAAAGCCTTTAATTCATGCGCCGTCAGGCGTAACTTATGCCCGAAGGGCATTTCAGCTAAATTCGCTTACGCGAGCTAAATTTGCTATGCAAGCTAAATTGCGCAAAGTGCAGCTAAATTCGGCGTTTCACGCCGAGCTGAGAAGAATGATGGTTGACGCTTCGCGTCAAATGATGCGGTTTCGCCATGATGTTTGCTACGCAAATGATGTACGGCTCTTGCGAGCCGAATGAATAAGAGTCGCTGCGCGACAACCCGTGCGACTTCGTCGCCCTTGGGGATCACCCACCCCTCCGCGTCGCGTAAACGCTCCGCAACCCCCAACCCCCCTTACCCCTCCCGTCGATCAAAGATCAAGGGGGCCGCGCGGCGGTGAGAAAAAATCCCCATTGAAACAATGGGGGGATGGTGGGGGTTTGGGGGCGGTTAAGGGGGGCGGGGAGTCCCCAAAAAGCGAACGGTCAGCGATAACGATATTCGAAGGTCGTAGGGGCGATTCACGAATCGCCCATTTGAACGGCGCAATAAGACGTTCGTTTGCATAACAGTATTGAACCGTCCTCATCCGTCGGCTTCGCCGACACCTTCTCCCAAAGGAGAAGGCATATTTACGGGTCGTCGAGGCGCCGACACTACGGCGTGTAAACCTATCTTGCGGTTAAACCCGATCATTCTTGGGGGTTTCCCACCCCTCCGACGCGGTAAACCGCGCCAACCCCCAAACCCCCTGTTCCCCTCCCTCGATAGATAATCGAGGGGCGGCGCGGCGAAAAAAAGCCCCATTGAAACAATGGGGGGATGGCGGGGGTTTGGGGGCGGTTAAGGGGGGAGGGGAGTCCCCAAAAACTCGACTCGACAGAGTCGAATTTCACCGCCGCAGGCGATTTCACACGCGAAGCGTATATCACACGCCGAAGGCGTATTTAACTGCGGCGTCAGCCGCTCGGGGCGGGGAGTCCCCAAAAACTCGACTCGTCAGAGTCGAGTTTCACCGCCGCAGGCGATTTCACCGCTTATTTATCATTTTTGCCCGAAATCGTATTTTTTACTGTCAAACGACGGCAGTTTAGTGCCTTTGTCGCGGCGGATACTTCCGAGTACCGCGCCGACGGCTGATACACCGAGCGATATCGGAACGTACCAGAATACCGTTTTACCCGGAGATATGAGCGACGCGATCACGATGACCGCGATATACATCGCGCCGGCAAGCAGCCCCGCGGGAAACGGCGCTTCACCCGACAGTTTAGCGCCGATGAAGCCGGAGCTCGCGGCGCATATGAACAGCACGGCGCGGCCGAGCCACGAGAGCGTGCGCGGATCTTCCGTAAAAGCGGCAGCGGCGGCGAATACCGCCGTAAGTATCAGCGCAAGCAAAAGCGATACGCCGCAGCCTATCGCGGCGGACGAGAAC
Organism: Clostridiales bacterium; assembly: GCA_016281775.1. Taxonomy (GTDB): domain Bacteria; phylum Bacillota; class Clostridia; order Oscillospirales; family CAG-272; genus UBA1248. The sequence continues at coordinate 5,255 of JAEEJH010000124.1, forward strand.
GTATTCGGTCTGGTTTTATCTTTATATAAATTCATAAGGCGGACCTCCGTTTATTACAACTTATGTCCGCCTTGCTTTTTTTATTCTTTTGTCTGTTCGGCTTCGCCGGATTTTTTGTCTACTCTCGCTATCGCCGATTTAAGTATGCGTATCTTCGTGCAGTCGCTTGACGTGCCGATCAACACCGTATCGTCCGTCATACTGAGTATCCTGCCGACTATGCCGCCGTTCGTCGTTATCTCGTCGCCTATCGAGAGCGCGTTTCTCATCTCGTTGACCGCTTTTTCCTGCTTTTTCTGCGGACGGATCAAAAGAAAATAAAACGCTACCACGACCAAAACGATCATACCGACCTGCATCGCTATCGTGACCCATCCGCCGGTGCTTGCCGCCTGCTGGGCATTAAGTAAAAAATTCAACATATAATATCCTTCCTTTACCGTGTTTTTCTCCATTATACAGTCGCAGACGTGTTTTTGCAATACTAAAATTGAAATTAAAAGTAAAAAAATAAAATTTTCATCTGCAAAAGTCTTGTAAAACCGACCGTTATACTGTATAATTAGAAAAAAACGGGGTTTTTATATCATGAGAAAAGAAACGGGAACTCTTCCGTCGACCGACGGGATCCATACGCTTCACTGGTTAGCCTGTCTGCCCGACGGCGAGGCTCGCGCGGCTATGCTTATAGTGCACGGCATGGCGGAATATAAGGAAAGATACGAAAAGACCACCGCCGATATGGCTAACGCCGGCATAGCCTGCTACTGCTACGATCAGCTCGGCCACGGTCAGACGCGTACCGACGAGAGTGAGAACGGCTTTTTCGGTGAAAAAGACGGAGTCAGACATATTTTAAACGACGTTCACGCCATGATCGCGCTCGTAAAAGAGAACCACCCGGGTCTGAAACTCGTGCTGCTCGGTCACAGCATGGGGTCTTTCATTGTCAGATACTATACCGCCGAATTTGCCGATATCGACGCTCTGGTCGTCTCCGGCACGTCGGGCGGCAATCCCGGATGCGGGCCCGGCATACTGCTCTGCAAAGCCTCCGCCAAACTGCACGGACCGAAATACATAGACAAATTCATCGACGGCATCGCCATGGGCGGAAACTCTTCTAAATTCAAAGATGAAGAACTGCCCGAACAGGCGTGGCTCTCGCGCGATATCGAAATAAGAAAAGATATGCGTGAGAAGTCTTTCATCTTCACGGTTACGGGCCTGAAAGACATGTTTGAGATGCTCAGATACGTTTCCGATAAAAAATGGTACGAAAAGTACCCGAAAGAGATACCCGTTTATCTCTTCTCCGGCTCGGACGATCCGATCGGCGACTACGGCGTCGGTTTCATGAAGGTCGTCAACGGTCTTAAAAACGCCGGGGCGGACGTACGTTACAAGCTTTACAAAGACGGCAGGCACGAGATGCTGAACGAGATCAACCGAGACGAAGTCATAGCCGATCTCATCGGATATATCGAAGGAGTTTTATGATCGTCATAAAAAACAGTACGTATCGCGGCGCCTGCCGTGATCGCGGTCACGGCTCTGCTTTTGCCGCTTCTCTTCTTCGCAAGCTTCGTCAAGCGGAACACGGGTTTGCGTTTTAAAAAAATAAAAAATTTTATAAAAAACGTAAAATAATGTTGCGTTTACCACCTTTTTTCTTACTATATAATTGAAGAGGTGATGTGAAATGACCGACCGCGAGATAATCGCGCTGCTTTTACGGCGCGATGAATATGCGCTCGGCGTGCTCGAAGAAAAGTACGGAGCGTACTGCCGCGCCGTCGCCATGCGGATACTGAACAACGATTCCGACGCCGAAGAGTGCGTAAACGACGCGCTTTACGCGGCATGGAACAGCATACCTCCTCACAAGCCGGACGATCTCGGAGCATATATGTCGGCTCTTACGCGCAACATATCCGTCGTCAGACTTGAAAAGATAAAAGCGGCAAAACGGGGCGGAGGCGAAACCGATCTCGTTATCGATGAGCTCGAAGACTTCTTTGCGGATACGGACACACCGGAGAGCGTAATGTTGACGAAAGAATTCGCCGGTCTCATCGAAAGATTTCTGAGAAGCCTGCCGAAACGTGAAAGAAACGTTTTTCTCAGCCGGTATTATTACGCCCATACATACGCTCAGATCGCCTCGGCGTTCGGAATAAGTGATAATCACATTCGCGCCATACTGTCCAGAACGAGAAAGAAACTTAAAGCGTTTCTGTCGAAGGAGGATATGTTATGAGAGGCAAAACGTTTTTCAAAGCGCTCGGCAATATAGATGCCCGTCTCGCATACAGATCCGAATCGCCGTTTTACGCATCCGAGATACGCGATAAAGCGGAGAAGGTCGGCGATATCATTAAGGCCGTGCTTTCTGTCGCCGCGGTCGCGGTGGTGATAATCGTATTATGGATACCGTCCGTCATCTTCCGCGACAGACCGGCAGACTCGACGAAGCCGTCCGTATCGGACACGTCGGCGCCTTATACGGATGCGGAAACAGACCGTGTGACCGAAATGGATACGGAAGCCGTGACGGAAGAAGTGACTTACGGTGATGCAAAATTCATATACGGATCCGCGTCGGAGAAGCTCATTATGATTACCGAAGGCGTATCCGCGGAAAAATACCGCACGGCACGCATAGACCTTGATACGGACTATCCCGAAAACGTCGCCGCACCGGCATCATACGCCGGGTCGGCCGTAAGAGTATTTCAGCTGTACGAAAGAAAAACAAGAGTAGAACAGGTCGATATACCGGAAGAAGAACAGTATTACGACCGCTACGGCAATCTCGTGAAAACGCGCGCCGAAATGGTGACGGAGATACTCGTTCCGGACAGACTGAAGATCTTATATATACCCGCAGGCATTTATGAAATAGATATCGCCGCCGCCGAAAAACTGACGGCGCTTGAAAAGGTGTATTTCGAGTCGGCTGACAAATGGCTGATGAAAGACAAAGACGGCTGTATCGTCTCGACCTCAGCCGAGACGCCGCTTTTCGATCCGGTCAAAGCGGCGGAGCTTATCAGATCGGGGCGCGTCGCCGTGATGCAGAACAGAGCGGCGATGAGCCTGACGGAAGAGATATATCAGCTCAAAGCCGCCGCGGAAGAATATCTTTCCGGCGTCGGTACAAAACATCCGGCGGCGAAGATCGGCATCAACCATTATTACAGCGAATCGAAGGTGACCGCTTACGACAGAGTCTATCCCGACGCCGTGATAACGACAAAAGACGGCTGGTGCGTGAAAGCGGCAATGAAGCTTACGATACATTTTCACGGCGGACAGGCCGACGAAGAATACATCATTTCCGCTTACCATATAACGGAACCGCCGTCCGGCGACGCGGTATTTGAAACGTGCATGGGTTATACGTTCGAGTGCGAACCGGGAAATATGTTCAGGTTCATTTCGGGCGACCGCTACAGTAATTATATTTACGCTTATATCGACAAAGGGTTTGCCGAGATGTTCAAAAAACGGGGATCTTTTGAAGATGAACTGTCAGCCGCGGGCAGATGCTTCGGCGGCATATCGAGCTATGCGACCGATGAAAAGAAGCTCAAAGCCGCCGTGATTCAGATCCTTGACGAATACGGCGTTACGGAAACGTCGGGCGATATGGCTGTGACTTACGGCGAACCGGAAGACGGCGACGTCGTAACGGAAAGCCGCGCACGCATAAGATCGGCGGTCAAAAGCGTCACAACGTCACAGGACGGCAAAACGGTGACTAAATATTTCGCTCTGATAAAAACAGACGGTAACGATATAATAGCTCACGACCGCACCGAGCGCGTCGGAGGATATACGGTCACGTATACCGAGGGCTACCGTATACACGTCTGGGTCGAAGACGGCGGCGGGACGGATAAATACAGCTGCGGACTTTTCGCCGCGTACGACGACGGCTGTATCGGCGACGGCGATCTTGCCGCCGCGCTGATGTGTCTGCCGGAAGATCGGTATTATGATTATTACAGCCGCGCCGTTTCCGATATCAAACACTGTGCCGACGGGTTTCTTGCCGCCGCGGCCGTCACGGTGACGGAAACGATCCGCGAAGGTGCGAAAGACACGCTCACGGCGCGTGATAAATTCAGTTTGCATGAAGCATACGGATCATCGGCAGATTCGTGGTACGTCTATTCCGCCGCGAAGCTCGTGACCGAATACGATAACGGAAAGACGTGCGAAAAATACTTCATACTTGCGTATAACGCGGCTCTTTACACAGAGAGGGACAGAATAACGGTCGGAGGATACGTATACGGCTACGGTACGGACGATCCGGACTTGTACGTTCTCATTGACGGTTCGTTCTTCACATTCACCGAAGCGTATGAAAAAGGTCTGCTCGAAGAGCGTGATCTGATCGCTGCCGGCAGCTGTGTGCAGTCTTTCGGCAAAGCGGAATGATCCGGAATAAAACCGTTACAGGAGGTTCAATTATGGCTTACAAATATCCTTACGACGAAGAAGCGGCGGAAATCGAGAGAAAAAACAACGCCCGCCCGACGCTCAAGACCGACAGAAAAATGTGGAAGCTGATGCTGTTCAACTTGCTGACGCTCGGCATCTACGGTATGTTTTTCTTTATGCCGCTGTCGTACGATCTCGACCTCATCTGCCCGAAGAAAGATCACACCAGAACTTTCAGCTACATAGCGGCGTACATACTCGCGCTGTTTACGGGCAATATCGTCATGATCGTATGGCAGTACAACATCACCTCGCGCATCGAAGACGCGCTCGACGAACGCGAGATCGATTTCGATTTCGGAAGAAGCGATTTCTGGATCTGGTATTTCTTGGGCACGTTTTTCCTAATCGGGCCGTTCGTGTTTTTTCATAAGTTCTGCAAAGCCATGAATCTGCTCTGCGAGAGCTACAACAATAACCCGACGATAGAAAAAGAATAACGATATGGAAGATACCTTATTTGAAGTCGAATTCGATCAGACTGACGAATATTATAAAGAGACCGTGCGGTTCTCGATCCTGACGAACCCGGCGGTTATCGCAGCCGTCGCCATTCTGGCTTTGTGCATATGCGCGGCCGCGGTCATCGCCGTCTGTCATGCCGTTTTGGGCGACGTGAAGCTTGCCGTATCCGGCGGTGTGATGACGTGTATCATGATCTGCCTGACTGCGTTCGCGCTCATATTCATATTCAAGAAAAACGTATCGCGTTTTATAAACAGAAGAAAAGAGCTGTACGGCGACGGCATACTGACGTGCCGTGTTTCATTTACCGAAAACAAGGTAAAATTCAAAAACGAAGCCAACAGCGCCGAAAACGTTACAGCCATATCCGCCGTCGCGCGAGTGTATGACAAGCCCGGATGCGTTATCATAAAAACGCGGGCAAAACTCATACAGCTTCTGCCGAAATCCGGTTTTACCAAAGGGACGCCGGACGGGCTCGTCTTGTTTTTACGCTCAAAAGGCGCAAAATGATCCGCCGGTCCGCATTTGCGAAGCGAATATATCCGCGCGATGCGTAATTCATGACGCGCAGCGCCGATTCATTCTTCACAACGAGATCATAAAACTCTTACGGGGGCTGTTTAAAAACCTGGATTATGATCCGGGCTGATAAACAGCCCCTTTTTACAATTATTTAATAATTTACAAAATAAGAATTGACTTACGTGAGCCGTTATGCTATTTTTATAATGGAATTGTATTATCGAACGAAAGAAAGGAGAAAGGTGTGACCGTAATAAAAAGCGACGCCGTAAAAAAGGCGATACGTATCGCAGTGCCGGTCGTGATCGCGGTCACGGCTCTGCTCTGCGGGCTGTTCTTGCGGGACGGGCGGCAGTATTCAGTCGTCACGGCGCTGGTGGCTCTGCTTTCGCTGCTTCTCTTCTTCGCCGGCTTCGACAAGCGGAGCACGGGTTCGCGGCGTCTCGTACTCGGCGCGGTTTTCATCGCGCTCGCGGTCATAGGCAGGTTCATACCGGTGATCAAGCCTATGGCGGCGATAACCGTGATAGCCGGGATCTATCTCGGCGGCGAGACCGGTTTTCTCGTAGGGTCGCTCTCCGCTCTGATCTCCAACATCTGGTTCGGTCAGGGTCCGTGGACGCCGCTGCAGATGACCGCGCTCGGTCTTATCGGTCTGTTCGGAGGGGTATTTGCCGGAAAACTGAAAAAAAGCCGCGTTTTTCTCATCATATACGCAGTCTTATCCGGCATATTCTACTCGGCTTTTATGGATATCTGGTCGTCGAGCTTCGCCTTCGGCTCGCTCGGACTTTCCGAATATCTCGCCTCCCTGCTCTCCTCGTTCTGGTTCACGGTTTCGTATATTGTTTCAAACGTGATATATCTTTTGATACTCGTGCCGGCTTTCGGCAGAAAATTCGAACGCATACGCGTAAAATACGGTATATAGTCAGGTAAACAAAATGGTCACAATTACGGGCGTCATACCGGGTTCGCCGGCCGATAAAGCCGGTATAATGCTGGGAGACGAGCTGATCTCGGTAAACGGCAATAACGTAGCGGACGTGCTCGATTACCGCTTTTACATAAACGAGCCGCGTCTGTCGATGCTGTTCCACCGCGGCCCCGATCTTATTACGGTACAGATCGAAAAAGACGAATACGAAGATCCCGGGCTCGAATTCAAGACGTATCTGATGGATGAAAAGCGGCGGTGCAGAAACGCCTGCATCTTCTGCTTTATCGATCAGATGCCGAAGGGCTGCCGCGAATCGCTTTATTTCAAAGACGACGACGACAGACTGTCGTTTCTGCAGGGCAATTACATCACGACGACTAACCTTACGGACCGCGAGATCGACCGCATAATAAAAATGCACCTCTCGCCGATCAATATATCCGTCCATACGACAGACCCGGAGCTGCGCGTTTTCATGATGAAGAACAAAAACGCGGGCAAGGTACTTTCGATAATGCGAAAATTCGCCGACGCGGGCATAACGATGAACGGTCAGATCGTTCTCTGCAAGGATATCAACGATAAAGAGCATCTCGACAGAACTCTTGCCGATCTCGAGGCTCTTTATCCTCAGCTGCAGAGCGTTTCGATAGTCCCGTGCGGTCTTACCGCGCACAGAGAGGGCTTATACAAGATAGAACCGTTCGGCAAAGACGACTGCGCCGCAGTAATAAAACAGGTCGAGCGCTTCGCGGATACGTGCAAAAAGAAGCACGGCAGCCGTATATTCTTCTGCGCCGACGAATTCTACATCAAAGCCGAAAAGAAACTTCATCCGGCTTCTTACTACGAGGGTTACCCGCAGTATGAAAACGGCGTCGGTATGATAAGCTGTCTTTACGACGAGCTGAAATACGAGCTCAAAAACATAAACTGCGATCTGTCGGGCGTAAAGGTCACGCTCGTCACGGGCGAGGCGGCTTACACGGCGATCTGCGACATGGCGGCGGCGATCAGCCGCAAAACGGGGCTTGACTGCCGCGTAAAAATGATAAAGAACGAATTTTTCGGCGGCGGGGTCACCGTGACGGGGCTTGTCGTCGGTACCGATATAGTAAAACAGCTGTGCGGCTCCGATTTAGGTTCGGCGCTGTTCGTGCCGTCCGTGATGCTGCGCTCGGGCGAGGACGTGTTTCTCGACGATATGACTCTGTCGGAACTTGAAAACCGGCTCGGCGTACCGGTCGCCGCCGTGAACGCGGACGCGACCGCCGCGGGTCAGATCTGCAATTACGCCGAAGGATTGAAGAAAGGATAAAACAAATGTCAAAACCGACAATAGCGATAATAGGCAGGCCGAACGTCGGCAAAAGCACGCTTTTCAACAAGCTCGCCGGCGAACGTATCTCGATAGTCGACAACACTCCCGGCGTCACGCGCGACCGCATATACGCCGAGGTCGAGTGGTGCGGAAGAACGATGATATTCACCGATACCGGCGGCATCGAGCCGAAGACCGACAGTATGATACTGAAACACATGAGAAGCCAGGCGGAGATCGCGATAGACCTTGCGGACGTCATAGTTTTTATGGTCGACTCGCGCGCAGGTCTTACCGCCGACGATACCGAGATAGCAAGGATGCTCAAAAGGAGCGGCAAACCCGTCGTCGTGGCGGTGAACAAGGTCGACAATATAGGCGAACCGCCGCTTTCGTTTTACGAATTCTACGAGCTCGGTTTTCCCGACGATCCGATAGCCCTCTCTTCCCTCTCCGGCACGGGGACGGGCGACCTGCTCGACGCGATACTCGCTCACTGCCCCGAAGACGAGGCGGAAGAGGAAGAAGAGAGCGACGTTATCAAAGTCGCCGTCATAGGCAAGCCTAACGCGGGCAAAAGCTCGCTCGTCAACAAAATACTCGGTTCGAACAGAATGATCGTATCCGACATGCCGGGCACGACGCGCGACGCGGTCGACCTCGATATCGAAAACGAATACGGCAAATACGTTTTCATAGACACGGCGGGCATCAGACGCCAGTCGAAAATATCGGACAATATAGAAAAATACAGCGTTCTTCGCGCACGTGCGGCGGTGGAGCGCTGCGACGTATGCCTTATAATGATAGACGCGAGCGAAGGCGTCACCGAACAGGATGAGAAGATCGCCGGCATCGCACACGACGCGGGCAAGGCGAGCGTGATAGTCGTCAACAAGTGGGACAAAGTCGAAAAAGAGACGAACACGGCGTCGGAATTCACGAAAAAGATATACGACGCGCTGTCGTTCATGACCTACGCGCCGGTGATATTCATCTCGGCTCTGACCGGCCAGCGGTTAGGCAAACTGTTCGAGCATATAAACTACGTAAACGGTCAGGCGACTTTCCGCGCGACGACCGGTATGCTCAACGATCTGTTAAACGACGCGACCGACAGAGTACAGCCGCCGTCGGACAAGGGCAGAAGGCTCAAAATATATTACATGACGCAGACGGCGGTAAAGCCGACGACGTTCGTCATCTTCTGCAACAGCGCAAAGCTCTTTCATTTTTCATATCAGAGATACATCGAAAACCGGCTCCGCGAGACGTTCGGCTTCCGCGGCGTGCCGATCAAACTAATAATCAGAGAGAGGGGCGACTGATATGCCATATTCATTCTCCGACATAATTCAGTACGGTCTGCTATACCTTACGGATCAGCGCGGCGCGGCGGCGATAATCTTCTCGGTCATAGGGATATGCCTGCTCGGTTATCTGGTCGGCGGCGTCAATTTCGGCATAATCGTATCCAGACTGAAATATAAAGACGACGTTCGGCAGCACGGCAGCGGCAACGCCGGGCTTACGAATATGCTCCGTACGTACGGCAAAGGCGCGGCGGTTCTGACGCTTCTCGGAGACGTCGGCAAAACGGTGCTCGTCTGCTTTATCGGGTCGGTAGTCCTCGGTCAGACCGGCGCGTTCTTCGCCGGCTTTTCGGCGGTGATCGGCCATATATGGCCGGTGTGGTTCAATTTCAAGGGCGGTAAGGGCGTGCTCACGCTCGCCGCGATGACTTTATACTGCTGCCCGCCGTTCTTTCTCGTTATGATAACGATATTCTTCATCATCGTCGCGGCGACGAAATACATATCGCTCGGCTCGGTGATCTGCGCGCTGCTCTACCCGATCCTCTTATCGCGCTTCATCGGCACGCAGAACCTCGTTATAATACCGGCGGCGGTGATCGCGTTCATAATCGTGTTCAAGCACAGATCGAACATCAAGCGGCTTTACAACAAAAACGAAAACAAGATCAAACTCAGCGAAAAAGGCGTCAAAACGTGGGTGCTCGTCGTTATCGGCGCCGTACTTGTCGCCGCGTCCGTTCTGACGATATATTTCACCTACATAAAAGGCACGTACGTTATAAAATATAAAGATTCCGGACTGACGTCGACTCAGTATACGGTGCTGTACGTAGACGAAAAGAACGGAAATCCTGACGCGACCGACAAAAAAGCGCTGGCGGACGCCGCCTGCGTGCGCGGCGACCGGATAATCGTACTCGGCAAGATAGCCGCCGAAAAAGGACGTTCGATCTCAGCCGCGGGCAGCGAGAGCGCCAAACGCTATTTTGAAGACAATCTCACTTCCCTGCCCGGCTACGTCGAAGGCGACACCGCCGAGACGTACTGCCACAGAGTCTACGGCAGCAACGTTTCGCCCGCCGTTGTGACGGATCTGATCAGAAGAGAGACGTTCGTTAACGAGTACATAACGGAGATCGGCGAAGAAGAAGCCGCAAAACAGCTTAAAGAAGCGATAGACGAAGGATACGCGTCCGGAGAATATAAACAGGACGGTAAAGCGAGAGACAGGGTAGTCAAAACGCATTGAGGTATGATATGGCGAAGATATTTCTTATAACGTCGTATAAGGGCGGCGTGGGCAAATCCACGGTCGCCGCAAACGTGGCGAACAAGCTTGCGAAGACCGGCAAAAAAGTGCTTTTATGCGATCTCGATTTCGATCTCGGCACGCTCGATCTGCTGCTCGGCTGTGAAGACCGCATGCTGTTCGACGTCTGCGACGCCGCGTTCGGCAGAGCCGCGGCGGAAGACTGCACGGTCAGGCTCGGTCAGGGCAAGAATCTCGGTTTTCTCGGCGCGCCGTACAAGTGTACCGACGAGATCGTACCGGAAGACTTTGCAAAGCGGCTGAAAGAGCTTTCATCGGGTTACGATTACGTCATACTCGACACGCCGGGCGGCGAGACCGTAACGCTTCAGGCGGCGAGGCTGTGCGCCGACGAGGCGATCGTCGTCGCTACTCAGAATCCCGCTTCGATACGCGGCGCCGAAAAAACCGCGGCGGAGCTTGCTGAAAAAGGCCTGTCGAGCCGTCTCATAATCAACTGCTTCGACGCTCAGTCAGCCGAAAACTCGAGCCGCGCGGGCATTCTCTCTATGATAGATTCGACGAAAACGCCGCTTCTCGGCGTAATACCTTACGACCGCGTGATGATGTTCGCGCAGGAAAAAGGCGTGCTCGCGGAAGGCGACGCGTTCGTATCGTCTCAGGCGTTTGAAAACGTAGTCAGCCGTATAGAAGCGGGCCTTTCCGGCAGACGTCCCGTTCCTGTGCTTTACAAGGTCAAGGGGATAAGAAGAAAAAAAGTCTTGACAAAATAACCGTTTGCGTGTAAAATAGAAACATTATATAGAAAGGCGGAAGAGTTATGGAAATAGCACTGATAGCAAGCGATAAGAAAAAAGAACTCATGGCGCAGCTTTGCATCGCATACTGCGGCATTTTAAGCAAGCATAATCTTTGCGCTACCGGCATCACCGGCAAATACATATCGGACGCCACCGGGCTGAAAATAGAAAGATATCTTAACGGCAAGCAGGGCGGCGAGGAACAGATACTGTCGCGTATATCATATGACGAGATCGACGCGCTCATATGCTTCCGTGACCACAACAAAGACGGGTTGAAAGAGATCGATGCGAATCTCATACGTCTTTGCGATATACACAACGTTCCGCTGGCGACGAACATCGCCACGGCGGAGATACTCATACGCGCCATCGACAGGGGCGACCTCGACTGGCGTGAAATAGTGAACCCCGCGTCTCGTGTGAACCGCGAAAAAAAGTCCAAATAGATCAGGCATGAAAAAGATTTATCTCGCGCTTTTCGCGATTTTTCTCGCGCTTGTCGCGCTTATGATAATATACCGGATAAACAACCCGCCGGATAACGCGCCGACAACCGACTACACGCGCGTCAAAGCCGAGCTGCTTTTACACAATTACAGGCAGGACGAAGCGCAGACCGGCGACGACCGGGATCCGCCCGATCACTCCAGGATCTACGGGGTGATGATCGAGCAGACGTTTGAAAAAGCCGACGGCGGCAGCGTCGCCGGATTCGTGTTTTTCGACTGTTTCGGCGTCTGCACCGGCATGAATTCGGACAACAGCGGCTACGCGCGGTTTTCGGATGAGGCGTTTTCGGAGCTTGCCGGGAGCGTTTTCACGGAGGCGGGCGGCATATACGACGATACGTTTTCTCGGGCAAAAAAGTCTAATTACGACGTGCCGCATACGGGCGACGTCAAGATATACGTAAGAGCCGGCGACGGAGTGTTCTGTAAAACCTTCAAAGCTGAAGAAACGCCGAAGGAGCTTGTTGATGCGTACGGCATCGCGCGCGAAGCCGCGGCGCAAACGGAGGATCGGAGCGAATAATGGAACGTATGATCATAAAACAGTACTGCGGACTTATCGTCGGATTTATCGATATCGAACCTAACGGAGATAAAACGGTCATGGATTACGATCTAAAGATACTCGGATATTACGATCATTCGCGCGACGTCACGACCGATTTTTACAGACGGGACATCGCGCACGGCGACGTCACGGGGATATTTTTCAAAGATAAGATCAAATTCTGATAAAAAACGGTTTACGCCGCAGATTTGAGCGCATTATTATAAAAAAATTTGAAAAAATCCTTGACAATTCGGTTTTATTGTGATATTATACATCGTACGGCGTTTGTTTAATTCGGAGAGATGTCCGAGCGGTTTAAGGAGCCGGTCTTGAAAACCGGTGACTCGTTCTGCGAGCCGTGGGTTCGAATCCCACTCTCTCCGCCACTTTTCCGAAAGCCGTAACTGAATATGCGGAAAAACAAACCGTTGGTAAACGCCTCACCGTGGAGAAGTACTCAAGCTGGTGAAGAGGCGCCCCTGCTAAGGGTGTAGGGCGGGAAACCGTCGCGAGAGTTCGAATCTCTCCTTCTCCGCCAATAAAAAACATCCCGAAACGGGATGTTTTTTATTGGCGCTTAATTGCATGGGAGAGATTCGAAGCAGCGTTAAGAAAACAGTCCGGGGGACTGTTTTCAGCGGTGACCGAAGATTTTTGCAAGTCGCTGAAGAATCCGTCTGCACTCATGACTTGCAAAAATCAAGAAGAATCTCTCCTTCTCCGCCATAAAAGAAACGTCTTTTGTCTACCACGACAAAGGACGTTTCTTTTAGCATTTCGGACGAAAATACGGCAAAAATGGGCAAAATACGGGGGTTTCAGGCTTTCAGACGGCAGATTGGTCGTCCAGAAGCCCGATTTTTTGTTTTCGGAACGAAAAATCGGTTGAAAATGCTGGTGTACTTTTAGTATTTCTTTACGCCGCAAAGAAATACTAAAAGAGTTGAGGGTAAAGGATTTGAACCATCGCCTAATCAACATAATCGCTAATTTTGTGTTAATTAGTAGGCTATTCGCTTGACTTTCGAGCTGATTTCTGGCTTCTTTATGATATCAAATCAAAGAGAGGTATTATCGATGAACAAAGAATGGTCAGGGTACTCCATGGCAAAAATGAACGGCGAACAACGTGCTGAGCTTCTAATGATGTTGGATATTATTGATCAAAGCGAGCCTGAGAGCAAAATCCGATATAAAGGAAAAGTATATTATACATTCACACTGAAAAACACAAAAGGCACAGATCGGTGTGAAATGCGCCTTATAGTCGGTATTAATGGATGGACGTTCTGCCCGGCAAACAAAAATATTACGAAGTGCCTGTGGTTTTAAAATCAACAGACAATGACACAGTATAGCAGTTTAACTAAAATAAAACCGCAGTGAATTTTCACGGCGGTTTTTCTGTATCAAAGCGATGTGATCAGATTTTTCACGTCTGGATAACGCATCTCTGGGCTGATCGATGTGCACTTGGTTATTATCCGTCCGGCTTTGCCGCGGGCAAGATATTCAGATGGATGCTTGCCGGTGAGCATAACGTTCAGAAGCACTCCGACGGAGTATATGTCGCTTCTTTTGTCGGTCTGATAAATACCGTACTGTTCCGGCGGAGCGTAACCGAGCGTGCCGAGGATGCGCGTATCGGCGGATTTGTTTTCGGTAAATCGGCGCGCCGCGTCGAAATCTATCAGCTTCACCCGTCCGTCGTCGGAGATCAGTATGTTTTCCGGCTTGATATCGCGGTAGACGATCCCGTTGTTATGTAGTTCCTCAAGCGCGGCGCACACCTGTAAAATGACCTTTTTGGCGCCCGAATAGGTATAAAGTCCGGTCTCGAGTATCTCTGCGACGCTCGCGCCGGAAATATACTCTTCAAGCACGGCGTACCCGTCGTCGAGCGTATACGTATCGTATATCTCCGGAAGGTTTTCGTGACGGATCTCCGAAAGAAAATCGTAAATCCTGACAGGCTCCCCGTAGTATCTGAAAACGATCTCGCGGTGCAGAGACCTGTGCCGCATGAGCATTATTTTCTTGCCGTCCTTTTCGGCAAGCGGCTTTACCGGCTCGTAAATCGAGCAAAGCGTTTCGAAGAATTCAGCGTAATTCATAGTCATCCTCCGAGTTCTACCCACACAGCAGGACGTATAACGGCGTTGCTGCCGTCAACGGGAATCCACTCGGTATTTCCTTCATTGTTAACAACTCTTACATACGGTAAATTATCAATTTCGGCTGTCGTTCTCAGAAGCCATGGCGTGGGATTCGATAAACTGCCGTTATTATGAATTGACAAAAGAGATAAAGCGTAATAGGTTGAATCGCACCATCTTATCGTAGCGTTGTTTTTACAGTATGCCGCGTATTCGTCATCGGACAGAAGAAATACTTCTCCTGAAATCTTAGGCATATTCAGTTCGGCAACATTAAATGCTTTTTTCGCAAAGGTGTTGTTAAGCCAGTATCTGACATCGCTGTTTTCCCAACTGATATCAGTATGGTTGGCAGTGTTTGCAAATTTGCAATAATCCAATCCGTATCTGGAAAGGAACAGAACTTTGTTTCCGGATTTCGCCAATACATACCATTCGATATCCTTAGTATATTGAATATATGTTCCGTGATCGATATCGGCGTCGTTATAATACATATCGCTGTACCTTCCGAAGGTACATATACTGCCGATATCTCCGACGTCACCGATCTTAGTATCCGGGTTTATGTTCAATATTCCGCATCGAATACACGTACCGTACTCATATTCGTGACCGAGGGGAGATATTGTTTGTGAGGAGGAAAATACTTTCCCACACAAACGACAGTATGCTTTATCGGTTCGCCCGTGATCCGTGCAAGTCGGTTTATACCCGTCAACGGTATCTTTCTCGTGAATGGCAGGAATCGTTTCCTGCGCTTTTAAGACCGCTCCGCATACAGAACAGTGACTGCCCTCGGTCTTGCCTTCGCGGCAGATCGGATCAACGCCTTTGTCGATCACAACGGTATGACCTGTTGCGGGGATATTAACCGTCCGCACATCGTCACAGATACTGCATTTTTCTATTTGAGTGCCTGATTTCGTGCAGGTCGCTTCTTCTATCGTAAGCCAAAGAACATATGCATGTTTATGATTCGTATTAGGCGCATCGGTAACGGCGGCTGTCGCGGCTTCGGTCGGCACAGATGCAGGTGGTTCGGTCACAACGGTTTTTTCCGTGTCGGAAACAGGCGGCGTGGTCGCGGTATTTCCGTCTGTAACGCTTGTTGCCGTCTCCGCTATATATGAAGCCTCATTTTCCGTCGTGACGGGGTCAGTACCGCCGACCGTTACGGCGGTTTTTTCCGCTTCCGTCAACTCTTCGGTTTCCGGCACCGGAGCGGGCGGCTTTATGAACTGCGGAACAATCGCCACAGCAGCTACGGCGCACATCGATAAAACGAGTGCAACGACGATGATAGTAAATACGATCTTCGGTACGTGCCTTTTTGTTGGCGCGACTTTTTTATCTTTCAGTTCCTTCATGCAGTAAAGGCAGAATTTTGCCTCATCCGCAAGATTTGATCCGCAGTAAGGACATTTTTTCACTTGTTCACTCCTCGGCTTTTAAACCGTACTCGTTGAGCAGGGCGTTCAGCTGACTTACGGTAAATTTGTTCTGTATCGCGTAAATGCAGACGCAGTCGCGCGGGTTTTTTACGTACAGCGGCGCCATACCGCATGCTTTCAGCACGCTTTGCGCCTCGCAAAGATCCAGCCCCATCGCAAGAAAGATGCAGACAAGTTTCATTCTACCGGGCCGTCTCGAGCCGGCGAATATCTGATAACCGTATATCTCGCTCAACTCTGCTTTGTGTATCACGTCGCTTTTCTTCAGCCCTTTTTCCGAAAGAAGTCTGTTCAGTTCGGCGGTGATGTCGGCGTTGACGAAATTCTGTGAGTTTTCGTCATAATATGAGTTGAAGTTCCCACACACTTCAAGCGCTTTTAATAATTCGGATGTATCTTTCTTCATTTAACGGCACCTCTTTTCGGCTATATTATATCATAAAACGTCGAAAAATCAATAAGCAGTCTGCTTAATAAGCAATCTGCTTAGAACGATAATTGTAACATTATTGTGAATTCTCAAAATACTAAGCAACCTGCTAATAGACTTTTCATTTTACAATACTTAAAATGAATAATACTATATAAGCACAGGGAAAACTAAAAATTCGTTTTTAAAATGGAGATTGTTGACAAGAATAACTTATATGAAAAAGAATGGGGGTCCGAAATGAAGCTTAAGCTTTGGAAAACAATTATGAGCCTGATTTTGTGCATTATTATGATATTGAGCATGAACATGCAGGCGATTGCACTGACGATTGAGGATATCGAATTGACACCGAAGGCGTCGGTTATTAAATCTGACGCTCAGGTGCAAGCGGTCATGGATAAGATCGACGCGATTGGCTCGGTAGAATATACAGACGATTGCCTTGGCAAAATCGTTACTGCGGAAAACGCTTATTCCGAGCTGAACGATGCACAGAAAGAGCAAGTTGAAAATTACGGTTCTCTTAACGCCGCAAGAAACGGTTATACCGCGGTTGCAGCCGATAATGTAGATACTTCGAGTTATACAATTATCGATAGCGGCGTTGTCAACAGCACAGTAAGATGGTATGTTTACGATAACGGTGTGCTTGAGATTACAGGGACAGGTTCAGTTCCTTCTTATTCTTCTAACGCGCCTTGGCAGAGTTATGTTTCTTCCATTACTTCTATTATTGTTAGAAGTACAATTAACGAAATTGGTTCTGCTGCATTTTCCGGTTGCAATAATATCATAAAAATAATACTTCCATTCATAGGTGAGAGCCGAACAGTACAAACAAGCTTAGCGGACGGATATATGAATCATATTGGGTATATATTTGGAGGTGAACAAAAATCAGGCAGTGAAAAACGCAGCATCAATGTCCCACATAAGTATGCAACGCATGGTCATTATTCATATTTTCTTTCTAGTAGTAATGAGCGCTATTATTATTGGAATTTCAATATTCCTTCATCTTTGAAAACAGTAATTATTACCGATGCAAATGCTGTCGGTGATTGTGCTTTCAAAAACACAGGTTATAAAGGTTTTACCACTGTCATACTGAATGACAACATTTCTTCAATAGGAGAGTGCGCGTTCTATTCTGTTAATCCTTCTTCATTAAAGAATTTTGTTATCCCAAATAGAGTTGAGTCCATTGGTGAATTTGCTTTCTACTGGAATTCTGAGTTAACAGAAATCTATATTCCAAATGGTGTAAAGTATATTGAACCATTTACATTTTACGATTGTAACCATATTAGCCGACTGAGTATAAGCGGAAATACAAAATCCATAGGCATGTATGCTTTTTACTATTGTTCGAACTTGCAAGAAATTGTCATTCCCGATAGTGTTACTTCAATAAAGGATTATGCTTTTGACTATTGTACAAATGCAACTTCTCTTATTATCTCTGAAAACGCAACTGAAATTAATCAGTATGCTTTTGCAAATTGCCGCAATCTTACAGCAATCAATATTCCAGACAAGGTTACATATCTTGGATCATATGCTTTTTCAGGAGATAACAAAGCAACATCGCTAACTATCGGTTCTGGTGTTAAAACCATACAGACAAAAACATTCGAGAATTGTTCCAGTCTTACCGTTATTAATGTGCCTATACAGATAGAAAACAACACAGTTTCAATAGATAGTAAATTATCTTTTGATCGTCCGGATAAACATCCTTTGATGGATATTATTCCAATAAATAATCCTCACGATGATTTTTTCACATTTAGTCACCAGCAAAAATTAAGTATTTGGGAATCTGTTTGCTCAAGTTTATTACTTACTATTATGATTGGCATTGATTCATTGAACGATTATTTAAACTGCGTATCATCAGTAATGATTTTCATTGCTGAAAATACGGATACCGATAAAGAAAAATATCGTCAAGATATTGAAATGCTTTCTGAATTACTATTGACCATATCTCAATGTATGAAAGAGGATGATATACCCATTCACGGATTGTGCTACGGGGCATCAATGTATATTTGTGCACTTGCAGAAAAGATTCTCAGAGATTTTTATTTTCATCTTTCGAAAAATGAAAAATATATACCACCTAGCAAAGCAACACTTGGTGAATTGCTCTCTATTAGTAATCCTTATATAGTGTCAGTCTTCGGAGAGAATCATGTCAAACATTTATCATTTTTCTTGCAGAAAATTCCCGATTCGGAGATTGGACGTAATTATCGCAATGCCCTTGCTCACTGGATTGATTTTGAAATTCATGATATGAAACCGGATTTTGTTGCAAAAACGCTATGGCTGTTTACAGATGTTTTAAATACAGTTTTTGTTTATTTTTTAGATTTTGAAGCAGAATAATCATATTATATCTTATTAAATCAATCATTTTGGAGGTTATATGTCCAACTTCGATTTCCTAAAAAAAGAAAAGCAGTTCTCTTCTTTTGCCGACGTGGCGATATCCGCGGAGAAGTTATTACATATAGACGTTGACGCGTGCGTTTCAAACTGCCGGAGGGCGATGGAGTTTGCGGTCAAATGGATGTATTCCGTCGACCGGGATCTCGAAATGCCCTATCAGGATACGCTCGTGTCGCTTATGAACGACGAAAAGTTCCGCGACATCGTAGGCGATGATATATGGCGGCGTATGGATTTCATCCGCAAACTCGGCAACGCAGTCATGCACGGCGGCAAAAAGATCACGGCCGAGCAGGCGGAGCTCTGCCTTGAGAACCTGTTTTATTTCCTTGACGAGTTGGCGTATTTCTACGCCGACGGTTATACCGAGCGCCCGTTTGACAAAACGCTTCTTACGCTTACACCGGAGGAAGCGCTCGCGTTTGTTCCCGATTCGGACATCGATCTCGCCGCGCTTATTGAAGAGAATAAGGCGATGAAAGCGGAGCTTTCCGCGCGCCGCGCCGAGCAGCAGCAGACCTACGTCCCGAAGCCGCTCGAACTTTCGGAATACAAAACCCGCAAGATCTATATCGATTTTATGTTACAAGACGCCGGTTGGATCGAGGGCAAAGACTGGCTGAATGAAGTAGAACTGCCCGGGATGCCCAACAATTCCGAGGTGGGTTTTGCAGATTACGTTCTGTACGGCGACGACGGCAAGGCACTTGCCGTGCTCGAAGCAAAACGCACCTGCGTTGACGTGGCAAAAGGCCGCCAACAGGCGAAGTTGTACGCCGATATCTTGGAAAAGAAATACGGTCGTCGACCCGTGATATTCCTTTCAAACGGATTTGAAACGCATATTCAGGATAATCTTTACCCCGAGCGTAAAGTCGCGTCGGTTTACTCCAAGCGCGATCTTGAAAAACTCTTTAATCTGCAGACGATGCGGACAAGTCTGGCGCACGTTACGGTCAACAAAAACATCGCGGGACGGTATTATCAGGAAGCCGCTGTCAAAGCGGTTTGCGATTCATTCGGCAACAAAAACCGCCGCAAAGCTCTGCTCGTAATGGCGACCGGTTCCGGCAAAACGAGAACAGTCATCGCTCTGTGCGACGTCCTTCTTCAGCACGGCTGGGTAAAAAACATCCTGTTTCTCGCCGACCGTAACTCTCTCGTGACGCAGGCAAAACGTAGTTTTGTGAATCTGCTTCCGGATTTGTCCGTGACAAATCTATGCGAGGAAAAAGACAACTATACGGCGCACTGCGTGTTCTCCACCTATCAGACGATGATGAACGCGATCGACACGGCGAAAGACGACAAAGGCAAGCTTTTCACCGTCGGGCATTTCGATCTCGTTATTTGCGACGAGGCGCACCGCTCGATCTATAACAAATACCGCGATATCTTCACTTACTTTGACGCGCCGCTCGTCGGCTTGACCGCCACTCCGAAGGACGAGATCGACAAAAACACATACGAAGTCTTTGAACTGGAAAACGGCGTTCCGACCTACGGCTATGAGCTCGCGCAGGCGGTCAAAGACGGCTATCTTGTTGATTTCATGTCGGTCGAAACACGGCTGAAATTTATCGAGCAGGGGATCGTTTACGACGAACTTTCAGATGAAGATAAAGAAGCGTACGAAAACACGTTCGAGGATGAAAACGGCGAGCTGCCGGAAAGCATCGCCTCCTCCGCGCTGAACGAATGGATCTTCAACGAAGACACGATCAGCAAAGTTCTTCACGCCGTAATGGAGAACGGGATCAAAATCGATTACGGCGCAAAGCTCGGAAAAACGATCATCTTTGCAAAGAACCATACGCACGCCGAAAAGATCTACGAGGTGTTCAACAAGGAATATCCGCATCTGCCGGGATTTGCAAAAGTCATCGACAATTACATGACTTACGCGCAGAGCGCGATCGACGAGTTTTCCGACCCGAAGAAACTGCCGCAGATCGCCATTTCCGTGGATATGCTCGATACCGGTATCGACGTGCCGGAAGTTCTGAACCTCGTTTTCTTCAAAAAGGTGATGAGCAAGGCAAAGTTCTGGCAGATGATCGGGCGCGGCACCCGCCTTTGCCCCACACTGCTCGACGGGAAGGATAAAGAGAAATTCTATATCTTTGACTTCTGCGGAAACTTTGAGTTCTTCCGCATGAACAAAGGCAGACCGACGGCGAATATGATCGCTCTGCAAGGCGCGATCTTCCATTTGAAATCCCAGATCGTTTTCAAGTTACAGGATCTTGCGTATCAGATGGCGGATCTGATCTCGTTCCGCAAATCGCTTGTTGACGATATGGTGCGCAAGGTCAAAGAACTGAACAAGGAAAACTTTGCCGTCCGTCAGCACTTAAAATATGTTGAACTCTACGCAAATCCCGACAACTATCAAACTCTGACCTATGAAGATACGCTGATCATCGGTCAGGAACTTGCGCCGCTGATCATCCCGGATGAGGACGATGCGAAGGCGGTGCGATTTGACGCGCTTATGTACGGCATTGAACTGGCGTATCTTGCGGGAAAGAAATACGGGCGGTACCGCAGCGATCTTTATAAAAAGGTTTCCGCGGTTGCGAGTGTTGCGAATATTCCGGAAATCATGGCGCAGTCCGATTTGATCGAAAAGATCCTGCACACGGATTATCTCGACAATGCCGGAATCAACGAATTCGAGCATATCCGCGAAAACCTGCGCGATTTGATGAAATATATCCCGGTTGGCAGAATCCGCTATGATACGAATTTTGACGACGATATTCTGTCCATTGACTGGAAAGAATCGGAACTTGAAAACGACGATCTGAAAAACTACAAAGCGAAGGCGGAGTTTTATATACGTCAGCATCAGGACAATGCGGTAATAGCCAAGCTGAAAAGCAACCAGCCGCTGACGGCGGAAGACGTTAAATCGCTTGAAACAATTCTTTGGAGCGAAGTCGGCACCAAAGAAGATTATGAAGCGGAATACGGGCAAAAGCCGCTCGGTGAGCTTGTGCGCGAGATCGTCGGTCTGGATATGAACGCGGCAAAGGCGGCGTTTTCGGAATACCTGAACGATGTCAATCTTGATTCGAGGCAGATCTATTTCGTTAACCAGATCGTTGAGTATATCGTTCATAACGGATTGATGAAGGACTTGTCTGTGCTGCAGGAAGCCCCGTTTACCGATCAGGGCAGCGTTGTGGCAATCTTTACGGATCTGTCTCTCTGGACGGGTATAAGGAAAGCGATCGAGCAAGTGAACGCGAACGCCCTCGCGGCGTAGCGGAGGGATCGTTACGGGCTATGACTGCGTGCTTGTCCAAATAAATAATGATCTGAGTAAAAGCGCAAAAATCCGTTCGTATTGCATTTTACTCCGCGTCTTTGACGCGTTTTTCTTTTTCCCTTCTGAAGAATAAAAACTCGGATCGCGATATTCTTGATTTATTCACATATTCCAATATATAATATATATGAATATCATTATCGAACAGAAGGACCGATATTATGAGCAAAAAGCAAAGTGGATCCGATAAGAACGAAAATTCAGCATACAAAGAGAAGATCAGATCTCTGCAAAGGCTTCTCGTCGCGCAGCAGCAGACGTTACGCGCAAAAGGCCTGCCGATCATCGTGCTTGTCGAAGGATGGGCAGCCGCAGGCAAAGGCAGTCTGATAAATTCTCTGATAAGCGAGCTTGACCCGCGCTTTTATAACGTCACGTCGCTTGCCGTAACGCCGGAAGCACAGATGCGTTATCCGTTTCTCTACCCTTACGCCAAAGCGCTGCCCGAAAACGGCAAGATTATGTTTTTCGATTCCGGCTGGATGGAAGACTGCGTGCGCAGATACGTGCGCCGCGAGATCACGTCGGAGGAATATAAAAAACGCGTCCGCGCCGTAAACGAGTTCGAACGTCAGCTTCGCGACGGCGGCTATCTCATTCTCAAGATCTTTCTCGATATAGACAGCGAAGAACAGAGTAAAAGGATGCGTATCCTCCGCGACAACTACGAAACGGAATGGCGCGTCACCGAGGAGGATCTCTGGCAGCACCGCGAATACGAACAGTTCCGGAGATGCTACGAGTCCTTTATGGAAAAGACGGGAAAACTGATACCGTGGCACGTCGTGGACGGAACGCGCAGAACCGCTACCTACGAATCTCTTTGCCTTCTGACCGGACTGACCGACAGATCGCTTGAAGAAGGGCGTTTCAACGGCAAGCCTTTCAAAGAGGATTTTCCGCTTTTGCAAATGCCGAAGCTCTCGGAGGTCGATCTTTCGCCCGTCATGCCGGACGAAGAGTACGGCAGGCAATTAAAGATACTGCAGAACCGTCTGGGAGAACTTCACAACGTCGTTTACCGCAAAAAGATACCCGTGATCATCTGCTACGAGGGCTGGGACGCCGCCGGAAAGGGCGGCAATATACGCCGCATAGCGAAGCCTCTCGATCCGAGAGGATTCGACGTCATACCGATAGCGGCTCCGGAACCGCACGAGCTTGCGCGCCATTATCTCTGGCGTTTCTGGACGAGTCTGCCGAAAAGCGGTCATATCCGCGTTTTCGACCGTACCTGGTACGGCCGCGTAATGGTGGAGCGGCTTGAAGGCTTCTGTACCGAAGACGACTGGAAACGCGCCTTTAACGAAATAAACGAATTTGAACGTCAGCTGACGGATTGGGGCGCGGTCGTGCTCAAATTCTGGATGCATATAGATCAGGATACGCAGCTTTCCCGTTTTACCGACCGTCAGAACATTCCCGAAAAGCAGTGGAAGCTGACCGAAGAAGACTGGCGCAACCGCGAAAAATGGCCTCAGTACGAGGAAGCCGTTGACGAGATGATCCAGAAGACGAGTACCGAAAACGCTCCGTGGTTCATCATTGAATCAAACGACAAAAAATTCGCGCGTATAAAAACGCTGAAAATACTGATCGACGCCCTTGAAAAAGCCTGCAGGGAACGGTTGAAGTAATCTGAGAGGACAAAAGCTTATGGCTTCCAAAAATAAAAAAAGAGAATCCGCCGCTTCGTCTTCTGCGCCGGGCGTATACGTCAACCGTGAAATCAGCTGGCTGGCGTTCAATCAAAGGATCCTCGTCGAAGCGGCGGACCGGTCGGTGCCGCTGCTCGAAAGACTCAAATTCCTGATGATCTATCAGTCGAATCTCGAAGAGTTTTACCGCGTCAGAGTCGGAGTGCTTACGCACCGCGCTCTGCTCACGCCCGACAAGGCGGATCCGCTTACCGGTCTTCTTCCGGAGGCGCAGATCAACGAAGTGCTCAGGATCACGAGAGAACAGCAGACCTCGGCGGAGGGTATCTGGAAGGATATACGCGAAGAACTGCGCGCCGTGAATATCGACGTTCTCGATTTCAAAAAGATCAGCAAGGTCGACGAGCTTATGAGCAAAAAGCTGTTTTGCGATATCCGAGATCTGCTCTTCCCGAAGGTGATCGGCGTCGATCAGCCTTTACCGTTTTTGTGGAACGGCGATTCAAACGTCATCGCATTTCTCCGCCGCGGCGCCGAGCAAAAGCTCTGTGTGATACCTCTTCACCGCGTTCCCGCGTATCAGACGTTTGAGATCGACGGATGTCTGAAGATCGTACTTACGGCGCAGCTCGTACGTCACTTTCTGCCGCTGCTTTTCAAAAAGGACGCGGTCGTTTCATCGGTAATAGCCGAGGTAACGAGAAACGCCGACGTATTTCTTGAAGACGCCGACGACGATCTCCGCCACAAGATATCCGATATGCTGACGAAGCGCCGCCGCGAAATGCCCGTCCGCGTGCGTTTATACGGCAAGCTGAACGATTCCGCAAAGGCGATACTGATAAAAAAGCTCCGCGTGCCGGAAAACAGAGTATTTACTCAGAACATACCGTTCGACCTTTCTTTCTGCACGTCCGTCGGAGGTCCGCCGTCTCTGCGTTATGAAGAACGGCGTCCGGCACGCGATATCGGTTTGAAAAAAGGCGAATATTTCAAATATATCGAAAAGCGCGATCTGCTTATGAGCTTTCCGTTTCAGAGTATGACGGCTTTCGTCGATCTTATCTACGAGGCGGCTGACGATCCCGACGTAACGTCGGTCAAGATAACGCTTTACCGTATGTCAGGCAGCAGTAAAGTCGCCGCGGCGCTGGCGTACGCCGCCGACCGCGGAAAGGACGTTCTCTGCCTGCTCGAACTTCGCGCACGGTTCGACGAGCAGAACAATATCGACTATTCGGAAATGCTTGAAGACGCCGGCTGCAGAGTGATATACGGTCTGCCCGATTACAAGGTACACAGCAAGCTCTGCGTGATCACAAAAGTGCGCGAAGGTACGGTCAGCCGTATAACCCAGGTGGGCACCGGAAATTATAACGAGGTCACGGGCTAGCTATACACCGACCTCTCGCTTATCACCTCGAGAGAAGA
>JAEEJH010000125.1 GCA_016281775.1 Clostridiales bacterium
GACCGTCATGTGCAGAGTGTTCAAAACCTCGTTTATTATCGCGTTCATCTCCTCGACCGTGAGCGCCGTCGCGCCGGTCAGAGTTCCTTTGAACGTCAGCGTATGCATCGTCAGCTCGACGTCGAACGAGTCGGCGAATTTGTCGAGCCGCTGAGTGAAGCGGTTATAGTCTATGCCCTTGTATCTGCCGTCGGAAAGCACCGTCGCCTCCGCCGACGGTACGGCGGCGGGAACGGAAAACACGAAAGTGAAGAGAAGTATGAGAGATAAAACTTTAAATACGCGTTTTTTCATCAGCCTTCACCTCCGTTTTCATCACGCACGTCTTTAAACGACGACGCGAGAGCTTTGAGCCCCTCGTGATCCGGGAAATAGCGGAGCGCCTCTTCGAGAAGCTTTGTCGCCGTATACGCTTCGTCCGCGTAAGACGCCGCGGTTATCGCGCAGATCCAGCATTCGACCGTTTTCGGCTGTATACGCACGGCGTATATCGCCGGCACGGTCGCCTCTTCGTATCTGCCCGCGTCGATCAGTTCCAAAGCGTCGGCGCAGAGATATTCGGCGGAGAAATTGTACGGCGTGCGCTCGTAGCCGTGAAGCACGGGGCGGTATTCTCCGTAGATCTTGTCTTCATATCCGCGGAGTTTGTCGCGCAGAGCGTAAAGCTCGGTCACGCTCATGCTTCTCATATAACCGAAGTCGAGCCCCTTTTCGGGATAGTTGCCCATTACGGACGCGTGCAGATATGCTTCGGCCGCCTCGTCGGTCTTTCCCTGTACGTCGTATATCAGCCCTTCGAAATAATACGGATAAGGCGAGGCGTAGCAGATCTCGGCTATCTCGTCCCAGTTCGTATAGCGGCTGCCCGACGTGAGCGAATCGAAATCCTCGCCCTCGCCCTTGAGCCAGAGCAGACGTTCGACCGCGAAGCGCATCGCGCTCGCGCTTGATCCGGCGAAGCCGTAGAAATACGCCGCCGTCTCGTCCATCAGAAGGCCGTCGAATTTTTTGCCGTATTTTTCACTTTGCTCGATCAGCTTGAAAAACTCTTTTTCGGACAGCGCGTCCAATCCCTGCTCCGGCGAATCCGCGGGGACGCAGGAACAAAAAAGCGAAAGCGCCGTCAAAACGATCAGCAAAAGCGAAACGATTTTTCTGTTCAAAAGCTCACGCTCCTTTCGGTAAAACAGCGTCGTTACGCTTTTATTTTAATTTATCGGATAAATAAAGTAAATAGGACACAAAAGCGGAACAGTCCCCTTTTGTGTCCTAATCACACGTAATTTTACTTTTTGAGCAGTCTTTCAAGTTCGTCTTTGCTCTTGACGCCGAGCTTGGAGAAAATGTTGGAAATGTGGTTCTTGACCGTCGAGCCGGAGATGAAAAGCGATTCCGCCATCTGCGTTCTCGTCTTGCCGGCGAGGTATTCGCGCAGAACGTCGAGCTCGCGCGAGGTCAGTTTTTTCTCTTCGGCAAGCGCGGCGAGGCGCGCCTCGAAGCCTTCTTCTTCGCTTTGCCCGGGCTTCTTTTCCGCTTGCGGCTCCGTCTGCTCCGGCGCGGCGGGCGGCTCCGTCTTTGCGGCTTTTCGCTTTTCTCTGATCTTTTTCGCAACTGTCACGGCGACCGTCACCGCGAGAGCGGCAAAGAGCAGAGAGAGAAGCGTGACGAGCAGAACCGTGCGATCTTTCGGCGGCTCGATCTTGTTTATGCCGGCGTAGAGTTTCTGCTCCGTCTTCTCGTACAGACCTCTCGCGACCGCCGAAACTATGCCGGCGGGCACCGGGTCGCCGCGTTCCGCGCGGTTTATCATATTGCCGTTTTCGCCGTCTCTGAGCTTTGGCGTGACGGCGGGATCGATTATGCGGCAGGCGTAAAAATCGATCTTTCCGCTCCGGCCCTCGCCGCCGTTCGGATCTTCCGTCGCGACGGGGTGGAAAATAAAGCGTTCTGAGTCGTTCGAGCGGTTGTTTTCAAACGTGCAGAAACTGAATTCGGTTATGCCCGTAGGCGAACCGATGTTGATCTGATCGGCGGGGCGAACGTATACCGCGCCCTCTTCTTCGGCGGTGTTGCCGGAGATGAAGCAGTTCGTGATATAGACCGGCGCTTTTTCGCTCGACTCTATCAGCATCCCGCCGCCGTATTTGTCGGCTGAATTGTTCGTTACGGTACAGCCGTCTATCAGCGCGGAGCATTCCGTTACGGCGAGACCGCCGCCGTTCGGCGCGCCGTTGCCGTCGAACGTGCAGTTTCTGATAAGGAGCGTCGATTTCGACACGACGGCGCCGCCGCCCGAGTGCAGATAAAACGTGTTTTTTTCATACGACGTTCTGATATTGTTTTTGACGGTCACGTTTTCAAACGCCGCGTCCGAGTTGCCGACCGTCACAACGCCGGTGAAGGCGCGGTTTTCGGTGAACACCGTGTCGGTCAGCGCGATCTCGGATCCGCCGCCGCTTTTGCCGTTGAACCACAGTATGCCCTTTTCCGCGACGTTCTTTTCAAACAGGCATCCGTCGGCGCGGAGACGGACGTTCGTGTCGACCGGCGATCCGTTTGAAGAATACACGACGTTGACAGTCGGCGCGTAGCGCGCGCAGTAGCGGCGGAACGTGCAGTCTGTGAACGAGACGTCGAGCTGGCCCGACAGCGTGAAGCAGTTTTTGCCGGTCCTGTCGCCGTGCATATCGGCAAACGAAGCGAAGGACGACGGGTCGCCCTCGGGCATATCGTAGCAGCCGTCGAATACTATATTTTCGAAAGATACGGCGATCCGCATGCTCTCCGGCTCCGGCGCGGCGACGAGAAAAGTGCCTTTTTTCAGGACCGAGCCGCCCGGCTTGCCGATCAGCTTTACGCCGCGCCTTATCTCGATATAAAGATCGTTTTCGTCGAATTCCATATCGCCGATATATACCGTCTCCCGCCCTTCGGCAAGAGCCTTCATCAGCTCGGCTCTCGTTTCGGCGTAGACTGTTTCTGCCGGCGCGGACAGGCAGCCGGCGAAAGCGAAGAGCAGTGCGGCGATCAGCGCCGCGGTCAGTACAGTTTTGATTTTCATAAATACCTCGTGGACCAAGGATATAGGACAATGATATCGTAAATAGGACACAGAGCGGACGGTACGGCGGGATCACGGTCCCACGCCGGTCCCTCCCGCGTTGTTATTTGTACCGCACTTTGAGCGGCGCTTTGCCGGTCAGAGCGACGCTTCGCCCGTCGGGCTGACAGGACCCGGCGTAAAGCGTTATCTCCCCGTCCGGGCAGACGCGGGCGCCGTCTGCAAGCACGGCTTTTATGAACTTTTTGTCTGCTTCCGCTTCGACGGTTTTTTCACAACTCGCCGGCAGAAACGCGGTTTTTACGCCGCAGAGCCTGTATTTCGGCGTCGCCGTGCGCGTGTCTGTAAAATGCGCGTATATCTGTATTTTTTCATTTACGTCATACCCGCCGGCGTTGCAGAGCGTCACGGCAAGCGTTATCTTTTCTTCGTCTTCGGATACTTTCCGCGCCGATTTGTATTCGATATCTGAGTAAGAAAGGCCGTAGCCGAACGGGTAAAGCGGTTCGGTATCTGAGTAAGCGTACGTTCTGTTTTCCATCGAGTAATCGGATATGTCGGGCAGTACGGCGTCGCCTCTGTAAAACGTAACGGGCAGTCTGCCCGAAGGCGAGACGTCGCCGTGAAGCAGCTTTGCCGCGGCAAGACCGCCGAGCGCGCCGGGGTACCAGAGATGGAGCACGGCTTTCGCGGCTTTGTTCACCTTTTCGCCGAGGTCCGCCGGACTGCCGCACATGACGAGCACGACGACGTTATCGCAGATATCGCATACGGCTTCGGCGAGTTTTATCTGAGGCTTCGGCAGATATGACGTCGTTCTGTCGCCTCTGAAAAACCCGTCGGCTTCATAGTTCATCTCTTCGCCTTCGACCGAGCTGTCGAGCCCGAGGCAGAGGACGACGGCGTCCGCGTCGGACGCGGCGGCGAGCGCTCCCGAGAGCAGCTCCTCACCGTCGCCGCCTCTCGTCGAGATCAGCGACGAGCCGGTCGCGACCGATATCGCGCTGTCTTTGAAGACGCGTCTTACGCCTTCCGCGACGGTCACGTATTCGGGCGACCTGCCGTTATAGTTGCCTTCGAGCGCGCGCACCGAATTCGCGTTCGGTCCGATCACGGCGATGCGGCCGTATTTATCGCGCATCGGCAGAAAACCGCTCTCGTTTTTCAAAAGTACCGCGCTCGAGAGCGCCGCGGCGAGATTCAGTTCGCGGTGCTTTTCGCAGTTGACGTTCGAATACGGTATGTCCGAATAAGGCCGTTTTTCTTCAAATTCGCCGAGCAGGGCGCGGATCGTATAGAGCTTCACCGCGGCTTCCGTTATATCGTCCTCAGTGACGAGGTCTTCCTCGTACGCGTCGACAAGTTTTTCGTAGGTGTTGCCGCAGTTCAGGTTACAGCCTTTTTTGAGCGCGAGCGCGGCGGCTTCGGCTTTCGTTTCCGTAAAATGATGGCCGGCGCATATATCGTTTATCGCGCCGCAGTCGGAGACGAAATATCCGTCGAAGCCCCATTTGCCGAAGAGCACTTCTTCCATAAGGTACGAATGAGCGCAGCACGGCTCGCCGTTGGTGCGGTTGTACGCCCCCATAACTCCGGCTGCGCCGGCGTTTACGCACGCTTCGAACGCCGGCAGATAAGTCTCCCACATATCCTTGAGGCTCGCTTTCGCGTCGGCTGTGTGGCGTGTGTATTCGGGGCCGGAATGCACGGCGAAATGCTTCGCGCAAGCGGCGGCTTTCAGATACTCGCCGTCGCCCTGTATGCCATTTACGTATGAAACTCCCATTTTCGAGGTAAGATACGGGTCTTCGCCGAACGTCTCCTGCCCTCTGCCCCATCTTCCGTCGCGGAAAATGTTGATGTTGGGCGCCCAGAACGTGAGACCCTTGTATATGCCGCGGTCGCCGAAGCGCACGTTCTGGTTGTATTTCGCTCTCGCTTCGTCCGATACGGCGCAGCCGATCTCGTATATCAGTTCCGGATCGAACGTCGCCGCCATGCCGATCGCCTGAGGAAAAACCGTCGCCGTGTCGGCTCTCGCAACGCCGTGAGCCGCCTCGTTCCACCAGTTGTATTCTTTTATGCCGAGCCGCTCTATCGCGGGCGACGTGTATAAAAGCTGAGAGATCTTCTCGTATACCGTCATCTTTGAAACGAGCCGCTCTGCCGTTTTTCTCGCTTTTTCTTTGTTCATCTTATTATCTTCTCCCCGTCGAACGCGAACACTCCGAGACCGACGCCGGACTTGTGACCGGAGCAGAGCCATTCGGCGTAGGCTTTGCGCAGAGCCGTATCGCGCGGCAGTCTGTCGTTCGGCAGACCTGCGTATCTGCCGAAAACGCGCCATTTGTCGCCGAATTCTTCCGTTTCGACGCTGTAAACGAGCTCGAAATCACGCAGAAATTTTCTTATGTTCATCCCCTCGGGCAGAAACTCGAGGTGCTTATCGTACAAAAGCCACGAATGACAGCCGAATATCACGACGCCGTCTTCAAAAAGCGGTTTATAATATTCGTACGCGGCGCGGTAAGAGGCGAGACGTATTTCGTCGGTGAGCGGAATGCCGCGCGACGGTATGTGCATATTTATGAACAGGTCGCCCTTTTTGAGCGTTTTGCCGCACGAGAGGGTAAAAGACTCTTCGCCGAAAGCTGCTTCTTCGTACTGGAATCTGCCGAAGCCGAAGCACGCGCCGAGGAAAAATCTCTCGTACCAGCCGGCGACGAACGTTCCGACCTCGCCCTTGCATTCGACGCACTCGTTGACTTTACAGCGCACGTCGTCCATCGTCTCGTAAAATACGCTGTCGGGCATACCTTTTTCGGTAAATACCCTGTGAATGTACGGCAGACCGTTCGTCACGAGCAGCAGATGGAGCCCGTACTCGCTTATGACGCCGTACTTTTCCGCGAGAGCGGAAAGACGGCTCAGAGCCTCTCCCATATCCGCGGTATGCCCGACCGTGAGATCGTTCAGCACCGAGCAAAACCCGGCGTAAAGCTCCGCGCTGCCCTCGAGCTTTCTCTGAAGCTTCCTTATCCCGTCCGCGACGGCGGGATCGTACCCCGTTCCGAGCAGATATTCGAGTTCTTTGTTTTCCTGCATAAAAAGCCTCCTTACCGTGAAAACGCCTTGCGGTAGTGATAAGGCGTCATATCGTAACGGTCTTTGAAATTGCGGTTGAACGTGTGAGTCGATCTGAAGCCGCTTTCGAGAGCGCATTCGGTGACCGACAGCTTGGTGTTGCGCAAAAGGTAACTCGCCTTGTTGAGTCGGAGCAGGTTCACGTATTCGTTGAAGCACATGCCGACCGTCTTCTTGAAGTCGCGCGATATGTACGAATAGTTCATGCCGATCTGCCTCGCCGCGTCTTCGAGCGAGCATTCGCCCGTATAGTTGTCTTCTATGAAGGCGAATATTTCCGAAAACTGTGTGCTGCGGCAGCTGCGCGGCACGTATTCCGCCTCTTTGTCAAAATCCGCGCAGAACAGATAAAGCGCGCCCTTTTTCTGTAAGACCGAGCAGCCGTGCGAAAGCGAATAAAGCGCGCCGACGACGGCTTCGGACGGCCGGAACACGGGGCAGACGGGCACTTTGTCTTTGACGACGGAGAAATACGAGTTGACGAGAAACGGCGAAAAGATGAAGGTCACGTGCTCGCTGTGTTCCGACTGCAGCGAATGCACCTGATTCGGAAACACGAAAAGCGCGTCGCCCTCTTCAATGCGGTATTCGTTACAGTCTACGGTAACTTTCATGTCGCCGCCGGTCATGAGTATTATCTCGTACGACTGATGTATGTGCTTGGGGAAGTTCATGTTGTTTTCTGTATCTATTCTCAGATACTCTGCGTCGCCGATGTTTCTGAATTCGTAAAACATAAACGCCTCCGGGATTTTCTTTACGCCCATTATAGCATTTGAGCGCGTCAAAGTCAACGGAAAGAAATAAAAAAAAGAGACCGTTTTTATAAAAAATGCAAAAAAAAGTAAAATAATGACCACAATATTACAAATTATGAGTTGAATTGCCCCCGCTTGTATGCTATAATAAAAATGTATAAAAATGCACGGCTGAAAGCCGGACGTAAGCGGCGGCAGCCGCCGCCCGCTGTAAAAAACCAAAGAAAGGCAATGACAATGAAAAGATCCGTCAAAATCACAGCTCTGCTGATCGTCGCGATAATGATCTTCGCCTGCCTGCCGTTTACCTCTTCGGCGTCGGACGATATCATCAAAGAAGGCCTCGCGGCTTACTACGACGGCGCGAACAACTCAAACGGTATGCAGGACATGAGCGCCAACGTCTGGCGCGACCTGTCGGGCAACGGTCTCCATTTTGAAGTCGAGACCGACTCGAAAACGTACTGGAAGAAAAACGCGTTCCACTCCGACCGCCACCGCATCTATTTCAACGACGGAGTCCTCGACGTCGTCAACGCCAATACCTACACGATAGAAATGGCGTTCGGCGAGATGGAATTCTACGGCACCGACTGGCTGACGCTCGTGGCGTCCGACAACGACGAATTCTCGATGTTCATCCGCGTTCAGGACGGTCTCGATCAGCTCGAATACAAGTATAACGACAACAACAGAGACAGACCGCTTTGCACAAACGGCAAAGACCTCGTGAACAACTCCACTCTCGCCGTAACGTTCGAACTTACGGACGAGGTCAAGATCTGCAAGATCTACATAGACGGCGCGCTTGTCGCGCAGGGCGTTCCGGTGGTCGCCAATATAGCAAACTCGCTGTTCTTCGGCCACGAAAACGAAAAGAGAAGCTGGCAGGGCGACGTACACGCCTTCAGATTCTACAGCAGAGTCTTATCCGAAGAAGAGATCAAGCACAATTCCGCCGTCGACGACGACAAATACAGAAGCGGCAATGAATATACGCCCGAACAGCTTGCGACCGACACGGCAGAGATCGAAACGAGACCCGTCGTGAATTACAATCCGGGCGACGTTATCACCGTTGCCGATTTCTCCGACGCTGCGACCTGCAACAAAGCCATTGCGTACGATAACCGCAACGTGGAACTTGAGATGGACGATTCCGGCGCGCTGAAAGTCACCGTCACCGGCGTCAACCCCTATTTCTACATCCCGATAGACAGAACGAGCTCGTTTGACGGCGACGTATTCTCGACGCTGATATTCACTTATAAGACAAATACGATTGATGACGAAATAGGCAAAATATATTTCTCCACGACTTATCAGGAGGTCTATTTTACCGATAACGTCGCCGACCTGTTCCTTGAAGAGGCCGCGGAATACACGGACTGCGAAATAAATATGCGCGAAGATAATTACAACGATACGTGGAAAAACGATATCA
The DNA here is from genome assembly GCA_016281775.1 of Clostridiales bacterium. Lineage (GTDB taxonomy): Bacteria > Bacillota > Clostridia > Oscillospirales > CAG-272 > UBA1248. The sequence goes on from JAEEJH010000125.1 coordinate 8,408, forward strand.
TAATGCTCCGTATCGACCTGTGCGAGAACGCCGACGGCTCAGCCAACGGCCAGACGTACTGGTTCAAATCGGTCAAGGCGAGATACGACGAACCCACCCCCGTGACGACCGAAGCGCCGACCGAACCGGCGACCGAGCCGAAGACCGAAGCGGCGCAGCCCGCCGATACCGAACCCGCGGCTCCGATAGATACGAAAGCCCCCGTAACGAAACCGGTCGACGAGCCCGCCAAATCTAACGCCGGTCTCATAATAGGCATAATTTGCGGCGTCGCAGCGGCAGCCGCGGCAGCCGCCGTTATCGTCGCAGTGCTTAAAAAGAAAAAGAAATAAAGTTACGCTCTGAGCACCGAAAGACTTGAATTGGAGGAAAACATGAAAAAAATCATTTTATCGGTCCTGATCTGCGCCCTGCTTTTCGGCTGTATCGCTTCTTTGCCTGCTCACGCCGACGGCGACGTTCACGTCGTGGCGCACTGGAAATTGCAGAACGTCGACGGTTATTATACCGGCGACATCGACAGAGACGATTTACAGTTCGTTGACCTTTCCGGCAACGGCAACGACCTCGTCGCGAAGACCGTCGGCAACGGCGATCAGCTCGATATCTTCACGTGGGACACAGGCGTTGACAAGGGAGCTTCGAAAACCGACTCGGCGCTTCAGTTCAACAACACCAAACTGCTCGCGGCGGCGGTCGACCCGTATACCGAAAGCGAAACGAGCTACTCCGGCGGTTATACGTCCGGCAAGTATCTCGAAACGATAAAGGGCGCTCCGATGAATACGAACGAATTCGAAGAGGGCATCTCGGTCGACATCGTATTCAAGCTCTCGCCCGAGCTCGACAACGACTACAACCGCTACACGGGCATATTCTCGCGTCAGGGCGTCGTTGAAGGGCAGAACGAACCGCCGTTCTCGATAGCGCTCTGCGAGTGGGACGACGATCCCAAGACCGGAACGATCGGTGAAAACAAAACCTGGATGCAGTTCGTCCACTGCGACGATTTTGCAAAGGTAAACAACGAAATGGATAAAATAAAGATCGGCGCGGACGGCTGGCATCACCTTCTCGTCACGACCGACGGATTTTCCATCACCTACTACATAGACGGCGAGCCGCTTTCAACGTTCCAGGATATATCCTTCATAGAAGTCAGAGACCCGAATTTCTCCTGGGAAGTCGGCGTCGGCCGTAAATCCGGTACGGGTCACGAAAACGACTGCAAAAACGAAAACGTAGCCGAGGGCATGATAAGAAGACTCTTCGCCGGTTCCATAGCCGAGATAAGAGTCATGGACGGACCGATAGAGAACGAAGATTCGCTTTATTTCAAATCCGTCAGCTACCCGTCGATACCCGATCCGGCAACGCCGAAGGATTATGATCCGGCCGGTACGTCGGAGGATACCGGACCGGCGGAGCTGCCTGTCGACGAATCGGGCGCGGTGATAATAGCCGACTTCACGGATTTCTCCGTCGCGTCGAAGGTCGTGAACGGCCATAACTGCACGAGCGAATTTGACGAAGAAAACGGCTGTCTGAAGATAACCGTGACCGGCGATGACCCCTATTTCACGGTCCCGATGACGAAAAATCAGCATTTTGACGGCAGCAAATACAACACTCTGGTGCTGACTTATAAAACGGCGGACGACGCGGCGGGCGAGATATATTTTGCAGCTAAGGACTCGCCGAACCTCGCCGACAACCATATCATATATTATATGGACGCCGCCGATGAATTCGCCGAACTTGAGATAGACATGCGCGACGACGACAACGGCAACTGGACGGGCGAGATAGGTTCCATCCGCATCGACCCGTCTCAGACGTATGAAGATCTGGTGTTCTATTTCAAATCGGTAAAGGCGAAAGAAGGCCCCGAAAGGGTTGAAACGGAACCCGTTCCTACCGAAAAAGTGACCGAAACGCAGAAACCGGCAGAGACGGAGCCGCAGAAGCCCGCCGACACCAAGGCTCCCGACACGAAACCCGTCGGAGAACCCGCAAAATCAAACGCCGGGCTGATAATCGGCATAATCGCCGGCGCGGTATGCGCGGCGGTGATCGCCGTCGTCATCGTCGTAGCGGTGAAAAAGAAGAAAAAACAGTAAGAATATATGCAGGTCTGCGCTTTCGTTACGATCGCGCAGACCTGTTTAATAAGGAGATAAAATGGCGTATACGTATAAACACGTGATAATAATAGGCATCGACGGAGCGGGGAACTTCTACCGCAACACCGATACGCCCGCGATACACAAAATGTTCGAAGAAGGCGCCGGCAGCGACTTCTGCCTGACCTCGATACCGACCGATTCGTCGGAATGCTGGGGTTCGATGCTGATCGGCGTACAGCCGAAAGTACACGAGCTGACGAACGGCACGATAGGCAGTACCGAATATAAGCACCGCGCGGAGCATCCGACGATATTCCGCGTGATACGCGACGCTCACCCCGGCGCGAAGCTCGGCTCGTTTTCAAACTGGTCGCCGATAAACACGTCGATAGCCGACAGCGGCATAGGCATAGTCAAAAGATCCGCAAACGACGAGTCGCTTCTTATACAGATATGCGATTTCATAAAGACCGAAAAGCCGGAATTTCTGTTCATACAGTTCGATTCGATAGACGGCGCGGGGCATACCTACGGGTATAATACCGAGAGATATCTGCAGGAGCTGAACGTCGCCGACGGCTTTGTGGCAAGTATAAGAAAAGCCGTCGCAGCGGCGGGTATCGAAGACGATACGCTCGTTATAGCGACGGCGGATCACGGCGGCAACGGCCACGGCCACGGCGGACCGAGCGACGAAGAGAAGTACGTTTTCTTCGCCGCGGTCGGCAAAACGGTGCCGCGAGGCAAAAAGATTGACGTCCGCGTGATAGATATGCCCGCGATAGTGGCTCACGCTCTCGGCGTGCCCGCGGACCCCAACTGGGATTCGACGGTACCCGAAGGATTGTTTGAATAAAAAGATCGGTAAGCCGTAAATCGAAAATTGCAAATCAGGGAGTCGGTTCAGCCGACTCCTTTTTGCCTTGGGGAGCGCCACCCTTGAGGTGAGTGAAGTTTGCGCCTGAGGCGCAAGTGAAGCAAAGTGAAGTATGACGCAGCGCGTCAAGTGAAGTACGGCTCGCAGACGAGCCGAGATAAGGTGTCGGCAAAGCCGACTTTCTGTGTGGCTCCGCCGCCCTTGGGGGTACCCACCCAAAACAATAAGAATTCTCCTTATTCACTCGATCCGCAAGGATCGAATATCACACGACCGCAAGGTCGTATATCACACTTTTGTATGCTTCGCCTGCGGCGAGGATACAAAAGTATATCACACGGCGAAGCCGTATATCATTGCGGCGTAAGCCGCTTTGCCCCCAAACCCCTC
>JAEEJH010000126.1 GCA_016281775.1 Clostridiales bacterium
GAGCGCAGTATCGGCGAACAAAAAAGCGACCGCTTGATCGGTCGCTTTTCGTATCATTTCCGTTTCAAAACTTTGTACGTCGCGGGAGGGAGGGTGAGCGGTCGGCTGTCGCCGTCGAATGATCTGCATTTATATCCGCCGGCGGTGAGAGTCACCGGTTCGTCCGAAGCGTTTGACAAATACAGATATTCGCCTCTTTGTACGCCGAGAACCGAGCCGTCGCAGAATACGATATCGGCGCCGCCTCTGTACTTTTTTCTGTTTTTCAGCAGCGTCGAGACCTTTTTGATCATCGCCTTGTCTTCGCGTCCCCACGGGTACGGCATACGGTTGAACGGGTCGCGGTAGCCCTGCATACCCGCCTCGTCGCCGTAGTAGACCGAGACCGTGCCCGGCAAAAAGCAAAGCAGGGAAAAGGAAAGATAAAACTTTTTCTTCGCCTCGGCGTACTGCTTATCGCTCATGCGTTTTACCGCCAGCACCGAGCCGGGCAGATCGCCCGCGGGATCGGCGCCGAGTACGGTAAGTATGCGCTCGGTATCGTGCGTGCCGAGAAAGTTCATCAGATACGGTATAACGTGATCCGGATAATGACTTTTTATCGTGCCGAATACTCGGGCGAAGCTCTCCGCGTCCCCGTTTTTGACGTAGTCTATCGCCGCGGCCTTTATCGGATAATTCATTACCGAATCGAGCTGGCGCGATGAGAAATAACGGCGGCGGACGCCGTACGCGATCTTGTTCGACGCGTCTTCCCACACCTCGCCTATTATGATCGAACCGGGCTTTTCGGCTTCCGCTGCGGCTTTTATGCGGTCGAGCAGCTCATCGGAGAGCTCGTCCGCGACGTCGAGCCGCCAGCCGTCCGCGCCGAGGCGCAGATATCTGCGTATCACTCCGTCTTTGCCAGTGAAGAATTCAAGCACGTCTTCGTTACGCGTGTCGAGCTGCGGCAGACATTTTACGCCCCACCAGCATTCGTAATCGTCGGGGTAACGCCTGAACCGGTACCAGCCGCGGTAAGGCGATCCCGGGTCGTTATACGCGCCGGGGCTTTCGTATTTGCCGTATTTGTTGAAATACACGCTGTCGTCGCCGGTGTGATCGAAAACGCCGTCAAGTATGATCTTCATCCCGAGACCGTGTGCTTTTTCGCACAGCTCGACAAAAGCGTCTTCGCCGCCGAAGCATTCGTCGACGGCGTTGTAGTCGCCCGGATCGTATTTGTGGTTCGAATAGGCTTTGAATATCGGGGAGAGATATATTACGTCGATCCCGAGTTCTTTTAAATAACCGAGTTCTTCCGTAATTCCGTAAAGATCGCCGCCGAAAAACGTATTGTTTTTCAATTCCTGTCCGGGGTATTCGGTATATTCCGGCACGCCGTTATCCCAGTCGTCGTAATATACGGCGTCTGCGCGGCGAGGACTCTTGCCGCTTTTTTTGAACCGGTCGACGAAAATGTGGTACATATTCGCGTTTGAAAAGCTTTCATCGGGAGACGCGCCTTCTTTGACGAGCGTGAGCTGAAATGCGGCGCATCCGTCGGGGTTTGCCCGCAGCTGCCCGGTACGCTCGTCGCCCGTATTATGTACGTACAGATCGCCTTCTTCGGTTTGTACTGCAAACGTCAGGTAATACAGCCCCGGCCCGGCAGAAAAATCCGCCTCGTAGCAGTCTCTGCCGGAAAAAGCCCCAATGTACGAGGCTTTTTTCTTTATTATCGTACCGTCTTTATCGCAAATAACGGTCAGCTCGCAGCCGTGCGCGCAGTAAACGCGCTTGACGAAAAGCCGGCATACGCCGCCGCGGTATTCAAACAGTACGTGCGGCGAGCCGGTGAAATCGTCAATGAAAATGTCTTTTATTAAGCGCATCATTTGAGCGGCTTGATCCCCCATATATTGTTCGCGTATTCACGTACCGAGCGGTCTGACGAGAAGAAGCCCGAAGCGGCTATGTTGTCGAGGCTCATCTGCGACCAGAGTTTTTTATCGGCGTAGTCGTTTACCATTCTGCCGTGTACGTCGAGATACGAAGCGAAATCGGCGATGCACATATAAGGATCCGGCACGCCTTTGCCGTATATGAGATACTGCGAGAAGTCGGAGAAAGAGACCCCGTCGAATCCGCGGTTGAGAGTCTTTATGATACCCTGAAGCGTCTCCGAGCCGTTATAGTAAGAAACGGAAGAATAACCCGACGACCAGAGCGCGTCGACCTCGTGCGTTTCAAGACCGAAGACGTAAAACGAATTGCCGCCGAGCTGCTCGCGCATTTCTATATTCGCGCCGTCGAGCGTGCCTATCGTCACCGCGCCGTTCATCATAAGTTTCATATTGCCGGTGCCGCTCGCCTCTTTGCCGGCGAGAGATATCTGTTCGGATATCTCGGCGGCGGGTATGAGCTTTTCTGCAAGCGATACGCAGTAGTTTTCAAGAAACGCGACAGAGAGTTTGTCTTTCATCTCCGGGCGTTTCGCTATGTCCGCGCCGAGGCGGTTTATCAGCTTGATAAGCTGTTTCGCGTGATAGTAGCCGGGCGCGGCTTTCGCCGAAAAGATGAAGCACTGCGGCGTGATGTCGAGGTCCGGGTCTTCGAGCAGGGCGTTATAGATCGATATGATGCGCAGAACGTTCAATAACTGCCGCTTGTATTCGTGCATGCGTTTGATATGCACGTCGAAAAGCATCTGCGGATCGATTTTTACGCCCTTTTCCGTCGCGGCGTATTTGACGAGCCGCTCTTTGTTTTCTTTTTTGATTTGCTCAAGCTTCTCGAGCACGGAGGCGTCGTCTCTGTATTTCGAAAATTCTGAGAGCTTTTCGGGACGTTTTTTATATCCCGTTCCGATGCAATCGTCGAGCAGGGAAACGAGCCCGGGGTTAGAATACAGGAGCCAGCGTCTGTGATCGATGCCGTTCGTGACGTTGGTGAATTTCTGCGGTTCATAACCGTAAAAGTCGCTGAAAACGGTCTTTTTCAGTATTTCGGAATGAAGAGCTGATACGCCGTTTACCGTATGCGAGCCGATGACCGAAAGGTTAGCCATCCTTACCGAACCGCCGCCGATGATCGACATGCGGTTGAGTTTGTCGGCGTCGTGGGTATACTCGTTCCAGAGCTTTTCACAGTATCTGCGGTTTATTTCGCAGATGATCGAATAGATCCTCGGCAGACGGATATTGAACAGATCCTGACGCCACGTCTCGAGCGCTTCGGGCATGACCGTGTGGTTCGTGTATGAGATCGTCGCCGTCGTGATCTCCCACGCCTTGTCCCAGGTATAGTTGCATTCGTCGAGCAGTATTCGCATCAGCTCCGCCACGCACATCGCGGGATGCGTGTCGTTGATATGTATCGCGACGAACTGCGGCAGATTATCGGCCGTGCCGTGACGCTCGAGATGATCGTGCATTATGTTCTGTAAAGCCGCGGAAACGAGAAAATACTGTTGAGTGAGGCGGAGCATTTTGCCCGCGTCGTGATCGTCCGACGGGTAAAGCACTTTGGAGATCAGCTCCGCGTGCGTGCTTTCTTCGAGGGCTTTGAGATATTTGCCCTGGGAAAACGCCTTCATGTCAAAGCTCTTGAAATCTCTCGCTCGCCACAGACGCAGAGTGTTCACCGCGTCGGTACCGGCGCCCGATATGAGCATATCGTAAGGCACCGCCTCGACCTCTTCCGCGTCTTTGTAATTGATATACATACCGCCTTCACGCCATTCTTCTTCTATCCTGCCGCCGAATTTGACGGTGACGGCGCAGTCGGTGCGCGGTATGAGCCACGCTTCACCCGACGGGAGCCATATTTCGGGCAGCTCCGCCTGCTCGCAGTCGACTATCTTCTGCCTGAAGAAGCCGTATTCGTAGCAAAGACAGTGACCGACGGCGGGATAATCCTGCGAGGAAAGCGAGTTCATATAGCACGCGGCGAGCCTGCCGAGACCGCCGTTGCCGAGACCCGGATCGGCTTCCGCCTTGATAAGGGATTTGAGCGAAAATCCCATATCGGTCAATGCCTCTTTGAAAGCGTCGTACACGCCGAGGTTGTAAAGATTTGCTTTGAGCGACGGACCGATCAGAAACTCCATGCACATATAATAGACTTTTTTTGCGCCGTTCTTCTTGATCTTCTTTTCGAACGCCGCGTTTTTCTTCATCAGTATATCGCGCACGGTCATGAGCGTCGACTTATACATCTGTTCGTCTGACGCCGTTTCGGGACGGGCGGCGAAATATTTGTCGAGTTTTTCGGTTATTTGTTTTTTTGCTTCTGCTGCTGTCATTATCGGGTATCGCCTTTCTTAAATTGAGTTGTATAACTGCGCGTATTTTTCAGCCGATACGGACCACGAAAAATCGTGTTTCATTATCTTTTCGCAAAGAGCCTCGAATTCTTCTTTGCTGCGGTAAAGCGCGAGCGCTTCGCGTATGACGTAAAGCATATCATGGCTGTTGTACGCCGCGAACGTGAAGCCGTTGCCGACGTGTTCGCCGTTTTCTTCATGGTACGGTTTTATCGAATCGTAAAGACCGCCCGTCTCGCGAACGACCGGCACGGCGCCGTAGCGCGACGCTATCATCTGCGAAAGACCGCACGGCTCGGTCTTCGACGGCATAAGGAAAATATCCGACGAAGCGTAGATCTTCTTTGACAGATCCTTGTCATAGGCTATTATAGCTCTGACCTTGTCGTTGTGGCGGTACTGCAGACCTCTGAAAAAGTCTTCGTACTGCCTGTCGCCGCATCCGAGAACAACGAGCTGAACGTCGTCTCTCATGAGTTCTTCCGCCTGCTCGCGCACAAGGTCGAGCCCCTTCTGGTCGGTAAGACGGCTTATGACGGAGATCATCGGTACGTCAGCTCTTACGGGCAGACCGACCTCGGCCTGAAAAGCGACTTTGTTCTCGGCTTTTCTCTTGACGCTTCTGTAAGTATAATTCTTATAAAGCGCCGGGTCGGTATGCGGATCGTAGTAAACGTAGTCTATACCGTTCAAAACGCCGCAGAGCTTGCACGAGTACATGCGAATAATCGGATCGAGACCGTTTGAGAATTCCGGCGTCATTATCTCCTGCGCGTATCTCTCGCTGACCGTAACGACCCTGTCGGCGCAGACTATCGCGCCTTTCATAAGGTTGATCTGCCCGTTGAAATCGTATATCTCGTACGATCGCTGATCGAGATCGAATATGTCGCCCGACAGAGCGTGATCGTACTGTCCCTGATACAGTATGTTATGTATCGAGAACACGGCTTTGATTTTCGAATAGCGGCTGTCGATCGCGTATTTAGTTTTCAGGTGGATGACCGCGAGCGCCGTCTGCCAGTCGTTGCAGTGCAGAACGTCCGGAAAAAAGTCGAGCTGATCCATCGCGGCGAGTATCGACGCGGAGAAATACGCGAACCGCTCGCCGTCGTCAAAACTGCCGTAAAGAGAACCGCGCTTGAAATAATACTCGTTGTCCACAAAGTAGTAAGTCACGCCGTTATCCGTAAGGCTGTATATCGCGCAGTAGATCCTGCGCCAGCTCAGCTTTACGCTGAATTCTTTTTCTTTTATCATTTTTCTGCGGTATTCTTCCTTTACCGCGGAATACAGAGGTGAGATGACTCTTACGTCGTAATCACCGTGTTTTTTCTTCAAGGCCTTGGGAAGAGAACCGATAACGTCGCCGAGACCGCCCGACGACGAATACGGCAGGACCTCAGATGATGCGTACAGTATTTTCATAATTACCTTTACACTATCGTATTTTTCGGAACGTAGAACGGCAGAGTGGAATGACCGGAAAGACGGACCCCCTCTTTTACGACCACGTTTTTGTCAAGCACCGAGCAGTTTATCTGCGCTCCGGCACTTATTACGCTGTCCTGCATGATTATCGAGTCTTTGACGACCGCGCCTTTGCCGATCGTGACGCCGCGGAATATTATCGAATTTTCGACGTGACCTTCGATCAGACATCCGTCGGCGAACAGAGAGTTGGATACGGTCGCCGCGTCCGTGTATCTCGTCGGAGGCGAATTTCTGATCTTCGTGTAGATCGGTCTGTTCTTTATGCCGAACAGCGCGTTTCTGACCTCGGGATCGAGCAGTTCGAGACTGCACGAGAAATATTCGGAAAGCGAGCTGACGCAGGCGAAATAGCCCTCGTATTCGTACGCCATTATCTTGTACGAATGAACGTTGCGCAAAAGCACGTCGGAGTTGAACGAGGTGTAGCCGTGAGCAGAGGCGTCGTTTACGATGTTGAGCAGCTTTTCGCGTTCGAGAACCATGATGTTGAGGCTTACCGAATGCTCGCCCGAAACGTCGAACGGGTAGATCAGCAGATCGTTCACTCTGCCGTCGCCGTCCTTATTGATTATTACGTTTTTTACAGCCAGATCGGGCGTGAGCTTCATTTTCTTTGTCGCGAGCGTTATATCCGCTCCGGTCTTTTTATGAAACGCGATCATATCGCCGAGGTCTATGTTGCAGATCACGTCGCAGTCCGAGAGAACTATGAGATCTTCTTTTCTGCGCGAGATATAGACGGTCGCCGATTTCAGCGATTCAAGCCTTGAGCTGATATGCGATCTGACGTTGTCGTTAGCGAAAGCCGTGATGTTCGGGGAGATGAGTTTTACGCCGCCGGCTCTCGTCGCAAGGTCCCAGTCTTTACCCGTGCCGATGTGGTCGGAGAGCGACTGATAATTCGTCTGGGTTATGATACCGACGCTCGTAACGCCGGAGTTTACCATATTGGAGAGCGTGAAATCTATGAATCTGTATCTGCATCCGAACGGAACGCTCGCCATGGTGCGAAGGCGCGTAAGCTCGGGCAGATTCCTGTCGTGGATGTTGGAGAAGATTATACCCGTTACAGACATTTTATTTATCCTCCTTCGGTAGTACGCTCGTCATCACGCCGCCGCCGATGACCGTTTTGTCGGGCAAAACGAGACCCGCGCCGAGCAGGGCGATGCCTTTGCCCGAAGCCGCGTTTTCACCGACGCGGCAGTTTTCACCTACGCGTACGCGGCAGTCGAGCATACTGTATTCTATTACGGAGCCGGCGCCTATCTCGGACTCTTCGAACACGACTGAATCTCTGACTACCGCTCCGGCGTCTATCTTCACGCCGCCGAAAAGAACGGAATTTATAACGGTGCCGTACACTTCACAGCCTTCGGTGACGAGCGAGTTTTCGACTCTCGCTTCGCTTCCGATGAAGTGCGGAGGTCTCGTCGAATTGCGCGAGAGTATGCGCTGTTTAGGCGTACGCAGATCGAGAGCGGGCTTCTGACCGATAAGGTCCATGTTCGCTTCCCAGAGACTCTTTACCGTGCCGACGTCCTTCCAGTAACCGGAGAACGGATAAGCGAACATCTTCGCTCCGTTCTTCAGCATCCTCGGTATAACGTTTTTGCCGAAGTCGTTCGACGACTTTTCGTCCGCTTCGTCCTCTTCGAGATACTTTTTGAGCACTTCCTTGCCGAAAATATAGATGCCCATCGAAGCTTTCGTGCTTTTCGGTTTAGCCGGTTTTTCTTCGAATTGGTATATCGAGCCGTCTTCGTACGTGTTCATGATGCCGAAACGCGACGCTTCGTCGAGCGGCACTTCGATGACCGCGATTGTGCAGTCGGCGCCTTTTTCGATATGGTATTTCAGCATCTCCGAGTAATCCATTTTGTAGATATGGTCGCCCGAGAGGATGAGAACGTAGTCGGGATCGTATCTTTCTATGAAATCGAGGTTCTGATAGATCGCGTTCGCCGTGCCGGTGTACCACGCGGCGCCCGTGGCGCGCTGATACGGGGGCAGGATCTTGACGCCGCCGTAAGTTCTGTCAAGGTCCCACGGCTGGCCGCTGCCTATATACTCGTTCAATACGTAAGGCTGGTACTGCGTGAGGACTCCCACCGTGTCAATGCCGGAGTTTACGCAGTTCGATAAAGTAAAATCGATGATCCTGTACTTGCCGCCGAAAGGTACGGCAGGCTTTGCCGTCTTTTCGGTCAGGTTATACAGTCGGCTGCCCTGACCGCCCGCGAGCAGCATGGCAACGCATCTTTTTTTCTGTAACATGGCTGTATCTCCTTTTTATTTTTTGCGTTTGATAGGTTCGTATTTATATATAGCAGCCGAAAGGGGCGGCAAATCGAGCTTCACGCTCAGACCGAAGCCGTCGCACGGCTCTTTTTCCGAATAAACGACGTTCTGAGCGCCGGGGTGCGTCGCGAATATTTCCGTATAAGCGCCCGCTTTCGGCACGCCGACCGTATAGCCGTTGAGCTCGGCGGCTGAAAAGTTGAAAGCGCACATTACGAAAGAACCGTCCGCGGCGTACCGCAGAAACACCGCGGTATTGTGATCGGCGTCGTCGACCTTAAGCCATTTGAACCCGTCCCATGAAAGATCGCGTTCCCAGAGCTGCTTGTGTTCGAGATAGAAATGATTGAGAGCGGCGGTGAACATCCACAGCGCGGAATGCTTTTCATACCCGGTCATGAACCATTCGAGAGAGGACGTGCAGTCCCATTCGCGGAACTGACCGTATTCGCAGCCCATGAAAAGCAGTTTTTTGCCGGGATGGCACATCATGAAAGTCAGATAACAGCGAAGGCCGTCGAATTTCTGACCGTAATCGCCGAACATTTTGTTTATAAGCGATCCCTTGCCGTGCACGACCTCGTCGTGAGAGACCGACAGAACGTAATTTTCATTGAAAGCGTACATCATCGAAAACGTGATGCGGTTATGCTCGTATCTGCGGTAAACGGGATCGAGAGAGAAATAACGGAGCGTGTCGTTCATGAATCCCATATCCCATTTGAAGCTGAATCCGAGCCCTCCCGCGAACACGGGTTTGGTAAGCATCGGCCAGTCGGAAGATTCCTCGGCGATCATCAGAACGTCGGAAAAACAGCCGAACACGGCGCTGTTCAGTTTCTTGAAAAACGCTATCGCCTCGTAATTCCTGTTCGAACCGTCGTGCGCCGGCACCCATTCGCCGGGACGTCTGTCAAAATCGAGATAGAGCATGGAAGCGACCGCGTCGACGCGCAGTCCGTCGATATGATAGACCGTCATCCAGTAAAGCGCGTTCGAGATAAGAAACGACTGTACCTCTTCGCGCCCGACGTCGAAGAAACGTGTCCCCCAGACTTTATGTTCTTTTCTGTCTTCTCCCTGATATTCATAGCAGAGCGAACCGTCGAATTCGATCAGCCCGTGCGGGTCCTTCGAAAAGTGAGCCGGGACCCAGTCCATGATAACGCCTATACCGTATTTATGCATCTTGTTTATGAAATACATGAAATCGGCAGGCTCGCCGAATCGCGAAGTCGGGGCGTAAAAGCCGCAGCCCTGATATCCCCAGCTCTCGTCGAGCGGGTGCTCGGCGACCGGCAGCAGTTCTATATGCGTATAGCCCATACGTTTCACGTACGGCGCGATGAAGTCCGCAAGTTCTCTGTAGGTCAGATACGTCCCGTCCTCATGGCGCTTGAAAGAGCCGAGATGTATTTCGTATATATTTATCGGCGCGGTGTAAGCCGGTCTGTCCGTACCCGGGCAGATCGCTGTCTTTCTCGCTTCGAGCCAGTCGCCGTCATCCCAGCAAAAATCCGGCAGAACGTAGAGATAAGAAGCGGTCTCTTTATGCGTACCGTCGAATACGGCGTAGGGATCGGCTTTGTAAAAAGTCCTGTCGCCGTTTTTGATCATGTATTTGTATTTCATTCGCCAGCCGTTCTCGAAATACAGGTCGGTCTTGACCTCCCATATCCCTCTGTCCGTGATCTTGGTCATCGGCAGAGAAGCGCTCCAGCCGTTGAAATCTCCGACAACGAAAATACTGTCGGCGTCAGGCGCCCAGGTGCGGAAAACGGTGACGGTCTTGCCGTCTTCGTCTTCTTCGCGGTGAACGCCGAAATATTCGTAAGCTTTGAAATACGTGCCCTGATGGAACAGGTACTGTTCGGTTGAGAAATCTTTTTTCATTTCGTCTCTCCGTATTCTATGCCGTATTTGTCGGTGTAATAGTCGACGCGCTCCGAGTTATTGTAAACGGGCGGATAAAGGTTTTGCGCCGGATCTATTCCGGCAAGCGCGCATACCGCCTCGTGACTGCGCCTTTGCAGGTCCGTCACACGCTCGCCCGCTTTAAGTTCTTTATCGGGATAAAGCGGTTCACCTATATTGACTGTCAGCAGAGCCGTCTGCTTGAATATCTTTTTTCTGATGAATCCGGGCTCTCTGTACGAGAATGCGATCGGCACGATCGGCTTGCCGTACCTGCACGCAAAATAAGCCGCGCCGTTCTTGAACGGTCTGATCGGCTGATAGAATTCCCACATGCTGCCCTCGGCGTAAACGTGCAGCCAGCCTCCGCGGCCGAGCAGACCGCCTATGCTTTCGCCGAAAACGTGCGCGGCGCGTACGTCGCCGACCGGTATCGGTATGCCGCCGACGAGACGCATCAGAGGACCGGTCTCGCCGTTTATATTCTTATCCCATGTAAGCACGTACGGTTTGACAGGCTTTACCGCGCGCATTATGCAGATGTAATCCCAGAAATGTATGTGGTTGCTGCATGAGATCACGCCTTTTTTAAGCACGTCCTTATATTTTTTAAGGTTCTTTTTTCCGTTCGTTTTAAGCCCGAGCCGTATCGCCGCGACGGGAAATACAAGCACGTGAAGCAGTAAAAAGATGAAAAATCTGCGGAATCTGAACAGCGCCGAGTCTTCTACGTAGGGGTAATTCTTATCGAATTTCAAGCCTCTGTCCATTTTGATCTTTATGTAATGCGACGCCGTATCTTTCGGAAAAGGGTACCTTGTCGGTTTAGGATCGTAAGCCATTATCAACCTCAAAAATTTATTCATCTTATTGTACCACGGATATTTGAATAATTCAATAATTATCAAACAATTTTAATGGCTTTTACATAAAAATATAATTAGTTTTTTATAACTACTTGAAAAAAACGGGAAAGTATGTTAAAATATCAAAAAATCAAGGGAGTACAGCTATGGATAACAAGATCAGAGAGCCCGGCAAGGTCGGAGAAGAGATAGTTTACTGTACCGACGGAAAATACCGCTGGTCGTACGAGCTTAACCTGTTCAAAAATCCGACGATACTGATTATGATCTTGAAGATATTTTTCTTCATCATACTCGGCATATTCGTTTTCGTAACGCTTTTCGATATGGGCAATCCGGGCTTCTTCTGGGAGGGGTTTCTTCTCAATCTCAAGATGTTCGGCATAATTCTTCTCGTCATGTTCGGCATATCGCTGCTCGGATATCTGGTTTACGCCGCGATTATGGGCGGCAAATACTGCGTGCTTTTCGAAATGGACGAAGAGGGCGTCACGCATACGCAGATGATGAAGCAAGTCAAAAGATCCGAGCTCATTTCGACGCTCACCGTGCTTGCGGGTCTCGCCGCGAAAAATCCGACGACCGTCGGCGTCGGTCTGAACTCCGGCGCGAGAACGAGTATGCGATCGGAGTTTTCAAAAGTCAGAAGCGTGAAATCGTACCCTAAAAGAGGCGTTATAAAGGTCAATATGACTTTTGAAAAGAATCAGGTATACGCGTCGAAAGCCGACTTTGATTTCGTGAACGGCTTTATACTTGATCACTGCCCGAATCTCAAAAAACGCAAATAAAGGTCAAGGGTAACTTTGAATGAATTATCTCAATCTGATCACGGTGATACCGGCGATCGCGCTGTGCGCGTACGTCTGGTATAAAGACAGAGCGGAGAAAGAGCCGGTCGGGCTTCTTCTGATACTGCTCGGCGCAGGCGCGGCGCTGTGCGTGCCCGCCAAGCTGTTATCGGGGCTCGTTTCGTCGCTTTTCGATTCCGCGTTTTCGCCTTACGTCAGTTTTTCCGTAAGCGGCGTGGCTGAGTATACATCGGACGGTATGATGTATTTGCACAATTTTCTCTGTGCGGTCGTTGCCGTCGCCCTCACAGAAGAGGCGTTCAAATGGCTCGCCGTATTTTTCATCACGCGAAAAAACAAAAACTTCAATTCGCTTTTCGACGGCATCGTCTACCACGTGTTTCTGTCAATCGGTTTTTCGCTTGCCGAGAATCTTATGATCGTTTACAGCGACGGGACCGATACGCTGCTGATCCGCGCGTTTATCTCCGTGCCCGCGCATCTGCTTTTCGGCATACTCTCGGGCTTCTTCTATACTGTCTGGCACGTTTATAAAAAAGCGTCGGACAAAGAAAACGCGCTTATCGCCGACGGACGTATATCGGAAAAAAAGATCCGCACGGCTCCGCTTTATCTCATCCTGAGCGCCGCCGTGCCGGTGCTCGTACACGGTATCGGCACGTTTGCGGAGATCAACGGAAGCAGACATTTCAGATTCGCGTATTTTGTTCTGGCGATAATCCTTTACGCCGTATGTTTCGTCATCACTCACGCCGTGTCGCGCCGCGACAAGTCGGATACGGAGACGGCGGACGTCATATTGAGACGTGCTCACGGCGATACCGGGCGGGGTGATTCACAATGAAGAAATTTCTGAAAGGCGTGCTGTTTGTCGCCGCCGTTGCGGCGGTGATATATATCGGCTATCATATCATACTCGGAGGCTTCAGTCTGCTGATGCTTTCCGATACGTCGGACCCGGCGCCCGCGCCCGGCGGTACGGCCTATATACCGCCCGGTACGGAAGGCGAGACCGACGCCGAGACGGAAAAGACGTCCTCGCCGTCATACGAGGCGAGAGCCGCCGACTTTTACTACGCTCAACTGAACGAATCGGAAAAGGTCGTTTACGCAGGTCTATACGACGCCGTCAGGAGCGGCAAAAACAGTATAAGAGTAAAAGGCCTGCCCGAACCCGGATATAAAGATATGATCAAAAGATCGGTCTATTCGCTTACATACGATCATCCCGAACTGTTCTGGCTTAACAGAAGCTTCACGATGACGCGCACGTATTCGGACGGTAAGACCGTAGTGCTGATAGAACTGCACAGTTATGAATTCTACGAGTATTCGTCGAACCCTCAAAGATACGTTGCTAAGCTTGAAAACAAAGTTGCCGAGGTCGCGTCTCTCGCGTCGGGCATCGAAACGGAATACGAAAAAGCGAAATTCTTTTATAAGTATCTCGCCGAGCACACCGAATATGACGACGAGAGGCTCGCCGAATCGCAAAAAACGGTACACTCTCCGCTTAGTCAGCTGATATACACGCCGTACGCCTGCCTCGTCGAAGGCAGAGCCGTATGCGCGGGATACGCCAAAGCGTTCCAGATGCTCTGCGAAGCCTGCGGCATCGAATGCACTTATATCACCGGCTGGGGAGGGGAAGAGCGGCACGGCTGGAGCTGCGTGAAGCTCGACGGCGAATACTATTTCGTCGATCCGACGTGGGGCGACGGCGAAGTCACGTACGAAGGCAAGCCGATCGAATGCGTGAATTACGAATACCTCTGCATGAATAAAGAAACGCTCGGACTGTCTCATCTGCCCGACGAAGAACTGCTTCCGGTCCCGGTATGCGATTCCGACAAGTACGATTATTTCGTCTATAACGGCTTTCTTATGAGCTCGTTTTCGGATCCGGTCGTGTCGGACGTGATAAACAGGCAGGCGGGTGAGCGGCCGATACTGCTCAAGTTTACCGACAAAAAAGCTTACGCCGAAGCGGCGGACAGCGTATCCAAAGATAAGATAAGCGCGCTGAAAAGCGCGGATTACTTGTTTTCGAGAAAAGAAGACAGAAAAACCGTATATATCTACGTCATAGATAAATGAAAAAAAGGCGGTCGGAAGTTCGGTTTCCGACCGTCTTTTTTGTCGTCTGTCAGTTGATGACCGTTAAAAAATCCTTGATAACGGCGCTGATAAGCTCGCCGTTCTTTTTAAAACAGCATCGCTTCGGCGTATTCGGAAACGAACAGAGGGTTCGATGCGAGCTGAACGGTCTTTATTTTCTTAACTGCCGCTTCGCACTCGGAGCGAAGCGGCAGCGAAAGCAGAAGCAGAGAAGCGCCGGAGAGCGCCGCGTTACCCGTAACGGTGATCCTGTCTTTCAGTTCAGCCGGTATAAGCCCGATCTTCGCCGCGTTTTCTTTGTCGAGGTAACTTCCGAAGCCGCCGGCGATATAAAGCGTATCAACCTCCTCGATCTTTACGCCCGAGGTCTTTAACAGTGTAACAATGCCCGCATGTACCGCGCCTTTTGCAAGCTGTATCGCGCGTATATCCTTCTGCGTCAGCGTGACGTTTTCGTCTAAAGTAATATCTTCTTCAAGGTATCCCGTTTCGTCAAGATCTTCCGTATCGAGCATACACGCGACCGCGTCGACTATTCCGCTGCCGCAGATACCGGCGGGAGCCTTATCGCCGATCACGCGTACGCGGTATTTTCCGTCTTTCAGATATACCTTATCGACCGCGCCGTCGCCGCCGCTCATGCCGCACGATATGCCCGCGCCTTCAAAAGCCGGACCCGCGGCTGTGGAGCAGGCGTAAAACGAGCCTTTGTCGTTCAACACTATCTCGTTGTTGGTGCCTATGTCGGTCAGCATCGTTATCCCGCCCGCTTCATACATCCCGGCGCTGCATATCGCGGCTGTCGTATCTGCGCCGATAAAAGCAGATATGCACGGCGGAAAATAAATCACGGCGTTTTCGGAGATCGCGTCAAGCCCGATATCCGAAGCCGGTACATTACAGCCGAAAAGACGCTTCGCCGCAAACGGCGCGTGGGTAAGCGGTTCGACGTCCTCGCCCGTGAGAAGATACAGCATCGCCGTATTGCCGGCTATCACCGCGCCGTCGATATCGTGCGGGTCGATACCCGCGCCGCGCGCGGCTTTTTTTATCAGTTCGTTCACGCCGTTTCGTATCGACGCGGCTATCGCCGCCGCTTCGCCTTTCAGCGCCGCTTCCATACGCGAGATAACGTCAGCGCCGAAAGACCTCTGCGGATTGAGGCAGCTTTGGCCCGATATCAGATTCCCCGCGCTGTCGTACAGCCGCAGCGCTATGGTGGTCGTGCCTATATCTATCGCGGCGCCGTATTTTACAAAAGACGGCGAAAGTACGTACTCACGGAGATCTCCGTCGGTCCTTATCTGCGAAGCGCCCGCCTCTTCATAACTTATATCGCAGTCGCCTTCGATATACGTCATGCACGCGAGGCGCACGCCGCTTTCTATCTCGTCATTCGTCAGCAGATCGCGTTCTTTCTGCGTCAAGGCGGAAAGAGCGCCGCTCGCCTTTACCTTGCATTTGCCGCATTTGCCGTGACCGCCGCAGGCGCCGCCGAAACCGCGCGGAACAAGAGCGGAGTACAGCGAAACGCCCTCTTCTGTAAACAGTGTATTTTTGTTTACGGTAACTTTACACTTCATATCTGACCGATATCGAACAGCACCGCGCCGAAATAAGTCACGGTGTTCTGTCCGTTGATATATTTCATTCCCGCCGCTTTTGCAAGCGCGGATACGTTCACTCCGTACGTCTCGAGCGAGGCGACGGCATCGTCCGGATGGCGGCACGGTTCGTTCGTCTTTTTAGCGCAGACTTCGCAGATACTGCATCCGCCCGCGCCGAGATTCAGATACCGGGCAAACGGTTCGTCTTTCATTGCCTCGCGTACGTCAGCCATCAGCTTTGCATGCGCCTTCATCGCCTCGACCATGCCTTCGAAATCGTAACTGTCTTCAAGCGTGCCGACCGACTGATATACGAAGATGAAACCGTAAGAGCGAAGTTCTTTTATAAGCGTTTCTATATCGCCCGCGTCGGGCGGACACATCCAGTTTTTGCCGTAATTGCCGCAGACGTTCTTCTCGCAGAGCGTGCGGAAAGACGGATCGGTCGTTACATCCGAAACCGGTATCACCGCGGCTTTGTACGCGCCGTACGAGACGGCGAGTTCTGAAAGGTGTATAAACAATTCTTCTTTTTTCATATCAGTTTGCGGCGCAGAAAGCCGCCGCGGCGTCAGCCGCGCTTGCGGCGTCTGGCGTGTAGCAGTCGGCGCCTATCTGACGGCAGAACGCTTCGTCTACCGGCGCGCCGCCTATCATGATTTTCACTTTGTCGCGTATGCCGGCTTCTTCCGCTTTTTTGACCACTTCGCCCATAACTCCCATGGTGGTCGTGAGCAGAGCGGAGCAGCAGATTATCTGACAGTTCTGCTCGATCGCAGTCTGTATGAACGTTTCCGGCGCGACGTCCGTGCCGAGATCTATGACCTCGAGCCCTTTGCCTTCCATCATCATCTTTACGAGGTTTTTGCCTATATCGTGCAGATCTCCCTGTACCGTGCCGATGCAGACTCTGCCGACGGCTTTTACGCCCGCCTGTTCGAGATAAGGCTTCAGTACCTGAGACCCGACGTTCATCGCGCGCGCGGCGACGAGCACTTCGGGAACGTAGACTTCATTCGCCTTGAATTTCTCGCCGATGATATTCATACCGTCGAGAAGACCTTTGCTGAGAATCTCTTCGGGGGCATAACCCTGTTCTACAGCCTGCATAACGAGCTCTTTTACTATCTTGGCTTTACCTTTTTGCAGATTTTCGGATATTTCGGTAAGAATGCTCATTTTATTATCCTCCGTTATATTATTTTTATGATTTTACCGCGGGTTACGCCGCCCGGATTGTATGCGTCGACCGTGACGTGATATCTCACGCCGCGGATAAGGCTTCTTATCTCGGCTCCGCATTCGCCGATGATCTGATAATGCGTATGCAGTTCGTTTTCGTTGACGCCGAAACGGACGAAATATCCTTCCGCTCCGGGCACCGGCTCCCAGCTGACCGTCATGTCGCGTTCGTCTTCGTGCCGCAGTACCGAAAAATCGGGAGCGGAATCCGGCGCTTTTTCGCCGCCTTTTCCGAAGATACGCAGACCCGAAACGGCGAATCTGCCGTTTGCCGGGAATCCGCCTCGGTTTGTCAGCTTGATATATCTGAACTTCACGCTGTCGAACTGGAAATACTCGTGAGACAGATCGTCTTCGTTATCTGTTCTGTCTATCAGCGTTACCCAGTTTTCACCGTCGCATGAGACTTCGACCGTGTATTTATATGAAAATCCGTTGTCTCTTCCGTGGCATGGCGTAATATCCTGATCGGCGAAATTCACCTGGAGCGAAAACACGTCGCGCATAACACCGAGATCGGCGGCGAGATATTCGCCTGCGTCGCCTGTCGCCGCGCTCCACCACGTTTTCATATTCTCGTCGAATGCAAGGCAGGGAAGATGATCGCCGTAAACCGACGAGGCGGAAGCTTTCGCGTTATACGAGAGTAGATGCATGCCCGCGTCCGATCCGGTAAAAGGATCGTCGGTATCGTGCGGGTATATCATCGGATAGTCGCCCCGCAGAGTGTTCGTATACAATCTTCCGTCTATGATCTTGGCGGGAAACAAAGCAAGGCGCCGCTCGAACATGTGATTCACGCTGATCGACACCGTGTCGATCTTCCAAAGGCTGCCGCGCTTGTCCTCGAACAGACAGCCGTGACCCGCGCCGCGCATGAAGCCGGTCGGTTTGAACACGGTCGGGCTGTTATCGCAGTTTTCAAAAGGTCCGAGCGGATGATCCGATACGGCGACGCCGTCGCAGTAGGTCGAAAACTCCGTTCCGGGCGTGGCGTATGTAAGGTAGTATTTGCCGTTTATCTTGTTTACCCAGCCGCCCTCGAGGCTCGGCATACGCTCGATCTCGTTATTGTCGCCGCAGCGGTCGTAACCGCGGTTTTTATAATCCGAATAAAATATCGGCACCGGTCCTTCGACGACGCGCATATTATCGTTCGGATCGAGCTTCGACGCGTGCAAACACCTGTCGCCGAGCCCTTCGTAAACGTAAACGTAACCGTCGTCGTCGAAAAGGAACGCCGGATCGTGCCATTCGTATGGCCGCCCGATATTCACCCACGAATCCGGATCGAACGGATCGTCGGAATACAAGATACTGCCGCCCTGACTGTGCGTTATATACATCCGCTCGCCTGCGACGCAGACGCCGGGAGCGAAAAGCCCGAATTCCGGCTGTTTTTTCAGATCGACTCGGATAAAGTCCCATTTGACGAGATCGTCGGATATCCAGTAACCGGAGCCGTGCGAAGCGAAAAGAAAGTATTTTTCTTTGTAGAGCACGATCGCCGGGTCTGCGGACTCGCGTCCGTTGTAACTTAACTGATACTGATAATTGATATTAACGGGGTTACAAAAGGTTTTCATATACGTATTACCCTTTATTTATAATTCAGCGCGCCGGAATGTATGATACCTGTCATTTTTTTATGCCATCCGATATCGTTCCACAGAGACGGAAACTGAGGTCCGCAGAAATTATTCGTTGTGATTGCAGCCCAGCGACCGGTTTGCGAAGCTGTTTTTACTCCGATCTCGCATAGCTCTTTTATCCAGCTCCAGTCCGTACCCGGTCTGTCCATACAGTCGATGATGCCCCAGCACTCGGTAGTTACGAGCGGCAGTCCGGTTTCTTCCGAAAAAGCGGCGAAGTAACGTATCTGTTCCGTTAAAACGTGCTGCCAGTATTTTTTGCTTTTCAGGTAAAGTTCTTTTTGCTGTTCGATGATCTCGCCGGGCGTTCCGTCGCGTCTTACCTTTGCAAACGCGGCTGTAAATCTTCCGTCGCCGTCGCCGTTCATCCATATATGCGGTTCGTACAGTCCGTAGCCTTCGAGATCTTCACGGCCTATCCTGTCAAATTCCGTGGATACCGAAAAGGTCAGCGGTATATCCGGATACGCTTTTTTGTATTCGTTTATCGTGCCGTGTATCCAGTATTGACAAAGATCTCCGTCGCGGAACGGCACCGAGCCGTCTTCGTTTCTCACGAAATCAGCCCAATGAGCAAATTCGTTGCAGAAATCAACGTACAGAACGTCGCCGCCGGCGGCAAGGACCGTCTCGGTAGCGCGGATAAACATTTTCGCAAGCGTTTTCGGCGTATCGACGGAGCGGACGGCGCTTCTCGTGCCGCTGTCGCGGAACCACGTTGAAAGCCCGAGCTTTATTCCGTTTGCGGAGCAGACTTTTACGAAATCGGTCAGCTTTTTTTCAACGTTTTCGATATAAATCGTTTCTCTCGTCCCCCACGACGCATAATCCGGCGGCCAGACGGGATCGAGCCGGAACACGCCGTGAGGATTACGGTATATCATATGAGGAAAAACGTCGAGTCTTATCGCGTCGTAACCGCGTTCTTTCAACTCGGTTACGGCTTTTTCCCAGTCTTCGTATCCGCCGCCTTCGAAACGGCGTTCGAGCCATGAGAAATCCCACATCGTTATGGCGAGCGGATGCTTCAGTGAGTTCAAGGCGTTCATATTTTGATCTTCTTTATCTCTTCCGTATAATACTGTACGAGTTCGAATTTCGTACCGGGCATCAGTCTGTGGTCCGGGCAGGGGATAAAGCCGCCGAGCGAGGCGAGCCGCTTCATACGTTCGACCTCTTTATCGACCGCTGCTTTGTCTATACGCAGAGCGGTCTTGTCCATACCGCCTACGCCGAGAACGTTTTTGCCGAATTTCTTTCTCGCCGGCTCGAACTGATCGCCCCATACGCCGACCTCTATCGGGAACATAGTGTTCACGCCGGTTTCGACCCACGTCGGCAGAAGCTTATCCGTCACGCCGTCACAGTCGAGCGATATGATATCTATGCCGTATTTATGGCAAAGCTCGTTGCGTTTTTTATAATGCTTCGCGCACAGCCCGTCGAACAGATCGGGTGAGAGAAGAGGCCCGTTTTTGAAGCAGATATCCTCCCAGTAGTGCGCGAAATCGAATTTCGCGCCCGTCTGTAAGATCGCCTCGGCGCATTTGTACTGCATTTCGGCGTAGGTGTCGACTATGTCGGCGAAAAGCTCCTCGTCCTCGTCGTATATGAGATAACTCATACCGATCACGGTCGTTATGTTTCTTATGTTGCCCATGACCGAACCGAGGTGCAGTCCCACGGGTACGTCGTACGGGCGTATATCGTTGAACTTTTTGTAAAACTCAACGTCTACGCGTTCGGAAAAAAACTGCATTTTCGGTTTGTAGTATTTTTCAAACGACTCGCGGTCTTTCAATAGATAATCGTCTTCCGACGGTATCGACGTTACGCCGGGCTTGACGCGCTCGATAACGCCGTCGGCGTTCTGCACGCGGCGCGATCCGTCGGGCAGGACCTCGAGCACTTTGGTCTCAAATCCGGGTATGAGATGATTTGCGCTGCCGTAAGTTCTGTAATAGTTGAAATCCCAGCCGAGCAGTTTATCAAGTTCACGTTCCTTTTCGCTGCCGTCATAGTTGCCGATCGCAAGCTCCGCAGGTATCTTGCCGAGCCTTACCCATTCGTCAAGCAGCTCGGGCCAGTAGCCGAAATGCACCGCAGGCATTCTGTCGACCGGCTTGAAATGCAGAAGGTTAATGCATCTTTCTCTGTTAGTCATTGAATCACCCTATTTTACCGCTTTTTCAGCGTATTCTTTAAGCATATCGATGTATTTGTAGTATCTTTCAAGCGGTACGTCCGGCGGCGTCTGATGGTCGACGCTCGGTATGAAACCGCCCGTCTTCATCACGGGCAGAAGACGTTCGAATTCGCCGCGCATATCTTCAACGCCGCGGCGCATCGTCATTTTGTCAAACGCTCCGATGAACAGAAAATCGGGGTGCGCTTCACGCAGAGCCGCGACGTCTACGCCCGCCTGCCGCTCAAGCGGCAGAACGCCTTCGATGCCGGCGTGCTTCAGCCACGGTATCATCTTCGTTATATCACCGTCGCTGTCGACGATGACTTTCGTGCCGTGTTCTTTTATGTAAGGTATGACCTTTTGATAGTACGGGAGAAGGAACTCGTTGAACGAATCTTCCGAGATCATGGGACCGTTGTTATAGCTCATATCTTCGCCGAAGGTCATGAAATCAGGTGTGAGGACCGAATATACCTTTTCAAGCGTTCTGAGCTGAAAATCGGCAAGATCGTCGAGTATCCGGTGATAAAGCTCCGGTTCGTCGTAGAAAGAATACAGATGATTCTCTATGCCGAGCAGAGTGCGGGGAAACCAGAAGCCGCCGTCTACAGAGAACCAGATCGGAAAATCGCCGCGGTCGTGCGCTTCTTTGAGCGCCTTCATGCCTTCGATCGCCGCGTCGACTTCGTTATCGGGATAGAGGTAAGGCAGAAGAGCCTCGTAGCCGTCTTCGTCTTCGCAGATCGGTCCGCCGTTGAATTTCGGCTGAGGACAGTCTGCAGCTCGATGCTGGAACCAGAACTGTATATGCTGATCGAGGCCGAGATAAGGCGCAAGCTCGCGAAAACCGATGTCGGACGGCAGTCCCTGGCTTTGCCAATTGACGACGGTCTTATCCCACCACCACGACGCCCATTCGATAGCGGGCAATCTGTCGTCCGGTTTTTCAAAATTCAAAACAGCCTGAAAACGTTCTCTGTTGGTCATTGTATTATCCTCTCAATCATCAAAATAAACGGATCGAAGCGAAGCCGTAAGGCGGTATATCGGAAAGATATGCTTTATCGCCTTCGAGGCGCCCCGTGCAGTTGAAAAATTCCGCGTTATCGTACTTCCGATCGAGTTCGACGATTCCGTCCATTACGGGATCTGCGAAGAAATTCCAGAGCCCGACGACCGTTTCTTTTTCGTTCTTTTTGCACTGCAGATAAAGCTGAGGGCAGTCGTTTACGTAAGCCGGCAGTTTTCTGCCGAGCCGCGCGGCAAAATCGGCGTACTGTCTGCCGCGCTTTTTATGCCGCATTACCGCCGGATCGCTTTCGCGCGGGCTGAAATTGAGTATCAGGAATTTCTGCCCGTCGGCGTTTTCATAGTAAAGAGACATCGGCACCGTTTTGCCGTTGACTTCCGCGTAACTCAAAACCTCAGCGTTATCGCTGAACCGTGCGACGTATATCAAAGCGTTATAGACGCCGGCGTCGTCGCCGTCTTCATAGGTTTCCGTCGCGGTGTGTTCGATGCCGTCAACGCCTATAAAACCGCAGTCGATGCCGCGTTTCGTAAGTATATCCGCGGCGGCCGTGTCGATTATCAGACCGTTATCAAGCGCTGACAGCGGCAGATTTCTCGCGTTTTCGTCAAACGCCGCGCCGAAAACGCCCTCTCCCGTATAGACCGTCGGTACGGAGCAGTAGGAAAGCGACCGCGCCGCCATCGGGAAGAACAGATGCTCGGGATCGTTTAACGTGTTGTATACCGTCGGGTATTGTGCTTCGGCAAATTTCTTCATCGAAGAATATATCCTTACGCCGCAGGACTCTTTATCCGCAAAATGCGCGTTTATCCATTCGTATACCGGTTTATTGCGTTCGTACAGCCGCGCGTAACCTGTCTCGGTGTCGGGGCGCGATGTGTAGTCTATGCCGTATTTCAGTATGCCGTCGTTGCAGCCGGCCGCGCGCAGCGCCGTATCGAAGCCTTCGAGATATGCGGCGGGGCACTGTATACGGGGGCGAGGGAAAACGTCGCCTTCGGACATCACCTCTATATCGGGGAATTTCGTCCACGCCGCTTCCATACGTTCGAGCTCGATCGTATCCTGTATCATATTGCCCCAGTTCTGCTTCGCCGCCCAGTAAGGCGCGCCGATCAGACGGACGAAAGGTTTGGTCTTATCGCCCGCGAGCAGACGCGCGATCTCAGCGGCGTCGACGCCGTCGATATCCCATCCGGTCATACAGGTGCAGAAGCCGACGCGAATGTTTTCATCCACCTCGTCGATCGCTGCTCTTACGCTTTTCGCAAAGTTTCTGAAGGCGTCGCCGTTAGCCTGTAAATATGCGTCGCGGTAACGGTTTTTGCCGCCGTTTCTTATCAGCGGGTAAAGCTCTTCCGCCGAATGCTCTTCGCCCGTGATCGCGTTTATCATCCTGACGTGGTTTTTGCATAAGCAGCCGGGCAGCGAGCCGAAAAAGCCGTATCTGAAATCGTCGTCGAACATCAGAAGATCCGGTCCGCAGCCCGCAAGCTCTTTCAGAAAATCAAGCGCGAACTGCATAAACCCGGGATCGGTCGGGCAGGCGTAGCGCGTGTATCTGGCGCCGTCGAGACCGGTCATACATTCAAATTTCGTATCTTCCTTGAACATGAACGTCCAGATCCAGATACCGACCTCGAGGCCGTTTTTCTTGAAATAAGGGATGAACTCTTTGAGATACTTAATCGCCCGCGCTCTTTCGACGGGATCGGTGATATAATATTCGAGGCTGATGAACACCCTGTCGGCGTCAAAACGCTTCAGCTGATTCAGCGTTTCTTTCGCGCCATGTCTGATCATGGTATCGTTGCCTACCGGTACGGAAATTCTGTACATTTCAAATACCTCCATTTCTCCTGATACCATTTTACCATAATTTTTGTAAATTTCAATAGAAATGTTGATTTATTTTTTAATTTTTCCGTAATTCCGTTGACAAATCACAAAGCACTATTATAATTAAATCATAAAAACTCGATAGCGGAGGCAATTTATGAAGAAAAAACTCGTTATAGTTTCGATAGACGGCATGAGACCGGACGGCTTTCTTAAGTGCGGCAGTCCCTTCGCCGATGAGATCATGAAAAAAGCGACGTATTCGCTGAACGGCAGAACGGTGTTTCCGTCGGTCACGCTGCCGTGCCATATGTCGATATTCCACAGCGTACCGCCGGAGCGCCACGGCGTAACGACCAACACGTACACGCCCATGGTCAGACCGGTCAACGGCCTTTTCGAACAGGTCGGATACGCCGGAGGTGTCAGCGCGATATTCTACGGCTGGGACAATATACGCGACGTCGCAAGACCGGGTTACGTCAAGTACGGCGAATTCATAAACTGCTTTATGAAAGATCATACCGACGGGATCCTTACCGACCGCTGTCTTAAAAGAATGAGAGAAGACAGACCTGATCTCGTGTTCCTTTACCTCGTCGAGACCGACGATAAAGGCGGTCACGACGTCGGATGGATGAGCGAGACGTATCTCGAGTACGTAAAATACGCGCTCGGATGCGTCGAACGCGTTTACAGAGAATTCGGAGATGAATATTCATTCATAATAACCGCCGATCACGGCGGCCACGACAGAGGTCACGGGACCGATATGCCCGAGGATATGACCGTGCCGATATTCTTTATGGGAGAAGATTTTGAAGAAGGGAAAGAGCTCCCCGAACTTTCCGTACTCGATATCGCTCCCACCGCCGCGGACGTCATGGGCGTGATGAAAGCTCCCGAATGGGAAGGCATAAGCTTATTGAGCGAGGTGAGTTGAAAATGAAAAAGATCATAGCAGCCGTATTGGCGTTCATGCTCGCAGCGTCGCTTTCCGCGTGCATGGGGACCGGCGTGATCCCGGATATAACGGATGATACCGCGGATGATCATACGGTCGAACAGATAAGCGATCCGAAGCCCGTCGCGGCTAAAGGCGTGCAGTTTCTTACGGGCGAAACGTTCGTTTCTGACAGAACGGCGTCAAAGGTAAGCGAACAGTTCAAAAAGGGCTATGCCGGACTTGCGATCGAGCTTTTGAGACGTTCGGCAAACGGTAAGAGCGCTCTTATCTCGCCGCTCTCGGTAATGACGGCTTTGCAGATGACGGCGAACGGCGCGAAAGGTCAGACGCTTTCCGAAATGCAGAAAGTGCTCGCGGGTATGGATACGGAAGAACTCAACAAACAGCTCTTCAACTATTACGCAAAACTCGCGTCGACCGACGGCGCAAGGCTCGAGAGCGCGAACGCGATATGGATCACCGACAGCGACGATTTTACCGCGGATAAGGGATTCTTAGACATCATCAACAATACGTTCCGCGCACAGATTGCCACGGCTCCGTTTCCCGACAGATCTACCGTCGACGCGATAAACGAGTGGTGCAAGCTCAACACCGATGAAATGATCAAAAAGATACTCGAATACGACGACGTCAGCTCCGATACGGTAATGGTACTGCTCAACGCCTTGTGCTTCAGCGCGCTGTGGGCGGAACAGTATGAAGAATATCAGTGCAGAGAAGCTGAATTCGAAGGCGAGCACGGCACAAGCAAAGTCACGATGATGTATTCGGAAGAAGGCGGATATATAAGCGGAGATAAAGAAAAAGGGTTCGTCAAATATTATAAAGACGGTAACTACGCCTTTGTCGCCCTGCTGCCGGAAAAAGGCGTCAGAATGAGCGATTACCTATCGTCGCTGACGGGCGAAAAGCTCGTTTCGCTGCTCAATAACCGCGGAGGCGCCGTCAGCGCCGGTCTGCCCAAGTTCAAATTCGACTGGTCGGCATCGCTCGTTCCGGTACTTTGCGAAATGGGTATGGAGACGGCGTTCACCGAAAGATCGGATCTTTCCGGTCTCGGCAAAACCAAAAACGGCGAGGCGCTCGCAATAAGCGATGTCATACACAAAACGCATATAGAAGTCGACGAATCCGGCACGAGAGCCGCCGCGGTGACCGCGGTCATCGTCAACAAGGTCACGTCCGCAATGCCGACCGAAAGGCACGAGGTCATCCTCGACAGACCTTTCGTATACGCAATAATCGACACGAATACGAATCTTCCGGTATTTCTCGGATGTATTACCGATATAAATAAATAACTTCCGAAAAGGAGATAATGATAATGAAGATCGAACAGAACAAAAACGGTAACGAACTGACGATCGCCCTTCAGGGCAGACTCGACACGGCGACCGCGCCGGAGCTTGAAGAAGTCATAAGATCGTCTCTTGACGGTGTGACGGAACTTGTATTGGACCTGAAAGAACTCGATTATATCTCGTCCGCAGGTCTGAGAGTGCTTCTTGCCGCTCAGAAGACGATGAACAAGCAGGGCGCGATGAAAGTACAGAACGTCAACGAGACCGTAAACGAGATATTCGAAGTGACGGGATTTACGGATATCCTCACGATCATATGAGCGCGGCCATGTCGATAAAAGAAACGAAAAAAACGCCGAACGTCGGTATAATCGTACAGATAGCGATCTTTTTTCTGATCGGTATACTGACGACGGGAACGATAACTTTTATAGTCGAACGCCGCCTCTCGAACGAAAGCGTAACGGCACAGGCGGAGCAGCTCGCGGCTGCAATGGCGGACGAGGTGAAACAGTCCGTCACGGAGTATCCGGCATACGAGTGGCTCCTTGAATACTGGTACGATAATTCCGACAAACTCGATATCGAATATGACGCGACGTACGTCAACGGCACGAAAACCGAAGAGAAGTGCCGGGAACTTTCGAAAAAATATCCGGATATCCAGCTTAAATACGTTGACGAGGGTCAGATCGCTTCGATGCCTGAAGAAGACAAAAAACTGTACGCCGAGATCGCGTATTCGTGGCTCATAACGCACGTGAACCAGATAAAAAGATCGTATCATATAGATTATCTTTTCTGCGTCGTCACGGAGCCGCCGTACGATTCACAGGTCTTTCTGTTCAGCGGCGCGGATGAAGGCGCGGTGCGAGGGACAACGTTTTCCGAGATCTATCCGGCGGGACACAAAGTCAGCGTTGCTGAAAGCCAGCAGAAAGCGATGGAAAACGCGATACATAACTCAAGGCATCTTGCCGACGCGGGCGATTACGTCGATCACTACACTTATATGTGTCCGCTCGGTGAAAAAGCCGTTATGATCGGGCTGACTTACAATCTGTCAAGCCTGCGCGCCGATATCGACGCGACAACGCTGAGAGGCACGCGCTATGCGATGCTCAACCAGCTTACGCTGTCGCTCATAAGCATCGCGCTGATATTGCTATTCGTTATAATACCGCTTAAAAAAGTGCAGAAAAACATACGTCTGTACCGCGTGACGAAAGACAGCGCAAACGTTATAAAGAACCTTGAGAAAGTCAGACCGCACAACGAGATAGGCGAGCTGTCGGAAGACGTTTCGGAACTCGCCTGCGAGATCGACGATCACCTTGAAAAGATCCGTTCGATCACCGCAGAAAAGGAACGTATCGGTGCGGAGCTGACTCTCGCAACGCGCATTCAGGCGGCGATGCTTCCGAGCATTTTCCCGCCTTTCCCCGAAAAGACCGAATTCGATCTTTACGCCTCAATGGATCCGGCTAAGGAAGTCGGCGGCGATTTTTACGATTTCTTCCTGGTAGACGACGATCATCTGTGCATGGTGATAGCGGACGTGTCGGGCAAGGGCGTACCGGCGGCGCTGTTCATGATGGCTTCTAAGATAATACTCGCGAACAACGCGATGATGGGCAAGAGCCCGTCGCAGATACTAACGGATACAAACGCCGCGATCTGCTCGAATAACCGCGAGGAAATGTTCGTGACGGTATGGCTCGGCATACTCGAGATATCGACCGGCAGACTTACCGCGGCGAACGCCGGCCACGAATACCCGGCTGTCAAATCGCCCGACGGCGGATTTGAACTGCTGAAAGACAAACACGGCTTCATCATCGGCGGTATGGCGGGCGCAAAGTATAAGGAATACGAGCTGACGCTCGAACCCGGCTCGAAGCTGTTCTTATATACGGACGGCGTGCCGGAAGCGACCGATGCGGACGGGCAGATGTTCGGCGCGGAGCGCATGACAGACGCACTGAACGCCGACAGCGGCGCGTCGCCCGAACAGATACTCAAAAACGTAAGAGCGGCAGTCGACGGATTTGTGAGAGATGCGGAACAGTTCGACGATCTGACGATGCTGTGCATTGAAATCAAAGAACGGAGATAACGTATATGTCAGAATACAATAATCAACCCATAACGGTCGTTCTGACCGGGAGAATAGATTCCGGCAACGCCGCCGCTGCGGAAACCGAGATCCTGGCGCAGCTTGCCGGCAAGGGCAGCGTTCCGGTCCGGCTCGACGCATCCGCGCTCGAATATATATCGAGCGCGGGACTCAGAGTTATACTTCGCTTAAAAAAAGCGTTTCCGGATCTGCGGATAGAAAACGTCAGCCCGGAAGTGTACGATATACTTGAAATGACCGGCTTTACGGAGATGATGGACGT
This sequence comes from Clostridiales bacterium, assembly GCA_016281775.1. Classification (GTDB taxonomy): domain Bacteria; phylum Bacillota; class Clostridia; order Oscillospirales; family CAG-272; genus UBA1248. Next base: position 28,046 of record JAEEJH010000126.1, read on the forward strand.
CGTAAAAGCTTACAGGACCGTTTCGGTCGAAGGCTGCGAGGTAATAGGTGAAGGCGCAAACGGCAAGGTTTACCGCATCGACGGCGACAACGTCGTAAAGACGTATAAAAACGCCGACGCGCTTGCCGAGATACAGCACGAACGCGAGGTCGCCCGTCTCGCCCTTATACTCGGCGTGCCTACGGCGATATCGTACGACGTCGTCAGAGTAGGCGACAGCTACGGTTCCGTATTTGAGCTGCTGAACGCCAAGTCTTTTTCAAAGATACTCGCAAAAGAACCGGACAAGTTCGACTGGTGCGTATCCGAATACGTCGGAATGCTGAAAAAGATCCACGGCATAACCGTACCGGAAGGCAAACTCCCGTCGATCAGGCAGAAGCGGCTCGGCAGTGTGAAGAATTTGAAAGGCGTATTGCCCGACGCTCTCTTTGAAAAACTGCTCGGGATGACCGAAGCGATACCGGAAAGCGACCGCATGATCCACGGCGACTATCATACTAAAAATATTGTGCTCGCCGGCGACGAGGTGCTTGTAATAGATATGGATACGCTGTCCGTTGGTCATCCGATATTCGATTTTGTCAATATGTATAATTCATATATAGGATTTTCGGAGTACGATCACGACGTGGTACTGAAATTCCAGGGTTACGATTACGAAACGTCGAAACGCTTCTGGCGCGCATCGCTCGCGGCTTATCTCAATACGAATGATGAAAATTATATAAACGGGGTCGAAGAGAAGATCCGCTGCCTGTCATACGCGTATCTGATCGAGCGCTCCATACGCCGCGGACTTGACGAAGAAGGCGCGCGTTCGCTGTGGATCGGCAGACTGACCGAAATTCTGCAGCGTGTCGATTCGCTCTGTTTCGAAGCCGCGCCCGAAGACGGCGGCGCACAGAACGAACTCGTGATCGAAGCGGATACGGCGAACCTCGAAAAAGTCACGGAATTCGTCGACGCGCGTCTTGAGGCGGCAGGCTGTCCGCTCAAACCGAAAATGCAGATAGACGTCGCGGTCGAAGAGATCTTCGTGAATATCGCGCATTACGCCTATACGCCCGGCAAAGGCAACGCGACCGTACGCGTTGAAGTTTCGGACGATCCCGTGACCGTGACGCTCACGTTCATCGACAGAGGCGTACCTTACGATCCGCTGAAGAAAGACGATCCGGACGTGACGCTCAGCGCGGAAGAGCGCGGTATCGGCGGGCTCGGTATTTTCATGACGAAGAAAATGATGGACGACGTCTCTTACGAATACAAAAACGGTCAGAACATTCTGACGCTGAAAAAAACGATCTGATAAGGAGCTATTTATGTACGGTGGACCGTGCAGGATCGATCTGCATATGCATTCATCCGTTTCCGACGGGACCGACACCCCGGAACAGCTTTTGCATAACGTAACGATTGCCGGTATCGGCGTGTTTTCGGTGACGGATCACGACGCTGTAAAAGCCGCGTCCGTCATACGCGGACTTCTCGGCAAAAACTCCCCGGTCTTTATACCCGGCGCGGAATTTTCGTGCCGCGACGGTTACGGCAGATACCATATACTCGGCTACGGGTTCGATCCGGAAAGCGGACCGATACTTGAGCTTGTCGGTTTCGGTCACGCTCTGCGGATGAGAAAGGTAAAAGCGAGGCTTGATTTCGTCGTGAGGGAATTCGGGTTCGAGTTTTCGGATGATGAGATCGAACGTCTTTTATCGCTCGACAATCCCGGCAAACCCCATATCGGCAATCTTATGGTCAGCCACGGTTACGCTGAATCTATAAAAGACGCGATAGACAACTATATCGACAAACTCGAGATATCAGACGATTATCTTACCCCCGAAGACGCGATATCCGGCATAATCGGGGGAGGAGGCGCCGCCGTGATCGCCCATCCGTTTTACGGCAGCGGCGACGAGTTGATACTCGGGGACGAGATGGAAAAACGTATCCGCAGGCTCAAAAGAGCGGGACTTTGCGGGATCGAGGCGTATTATTCGGGATTTTCGCCGAAACTGCAGAAGCAGGCCGTCGCTCTTGCCGATAAATACGACCTTTACGTTACCGCCGGCAGCGATTATCACGGTAAAAACAAACTCGTGAAACTCGGCGATACGGGCTTGCCCGAAGGCGAACGCCCCGAAAGACTGCGGCGTTTTATCGAGCTTTTCGTATAATAAAAACGAATAAAAAAATCGGCTTGCGCCGATTTTTTTATTCAAAATCTTCGATACGCCACTCGTCGAGCCATTCGATATAAGGCTTATCGCCGTCAAAGCGGACCGGCAGCCAGACGTAGTCGGCTTCTTTCGTTCTTTCCCTCGGAAGCGAGCGCATAACGACGGACGCTTTCGCCTTTTCGTCTTCCGGCGCGAACGGATCGAACAGTATATCGTACGCCTTTTCGTACAGCTCGTACGGCACGTCCATCGCGTTCGGCATCCATCGGTCGGCGCAGGCTATGTAAAGATCCTTTTTGCACGGGACTTTGAATACGCTAGATATCTGGCTGTGAAACGACGTTCTGCTCGGATCGTTCACGTGCGGATCGCCGAGAACGGTGTAAGGCCCGTGCCACGTATCCGCGACCGCCGCTTCGGAAGGGTTCGGCATATAGCCGCTCGTGCCGGAAGTGATCAGATAGTGTTTGAAATTGCGTACGAAATGCGCCGTCGCCTCACGTACGTACGGCGGGTGACTGTGAGGAAAGTGGGTCGAATAATAACCGGTGACGTTCGTATAATCGTCGGTAAGATCCGCGCATATCGTCTCCGAATGCACGCGCTCGAAATAGTAATACGCTTTGCCGTCCGGTGCGACCGCAAGATCAAAATCGCCCGCGCTCATACCGAGCGGATAAAGCCCTTCACGCACCTTCGTGTAAGGACCGGTCAGTTTATCCGCCGTCATGACCGTCTCGCTCTGCGAGCCGTCTTTCTGCATGATCTTTAACCAGCAGACGAATTTCTTCATTCTGCCGTTATAGATTATATGCGGTCTGTCCATCATCGAATGCGGATTGACGCTTGAATCCGGGTCGTCGGGTTCCGGTGGTATGATCAGCCCGAGATCTTCCCAGTTGTAAAGATCGTCCGAGCGGTAACAGCGTACGCCCCAGTGCCAGATACCTTTTTCGGGATCGGTGAATTCCTTGTTTTCACCGTACCAGTAATACGAGCCGTCAAGATACATAAGAGAACCGCCGTGCGCCTGTATGCGCTCGCCCTTCGTGTCGAGCCAGATCTGCCCCGGTCTTATGGAATCGTATTTTTTCATATCGGTCACCTTTCTATCATTACGAACACGCCTTCGGCGATATCGAGCGTTACGGAATATTCGCCGTTGACTTTTTCAAGCGTCGTTTTTTCGCCGTTTTTCCATGCCGTGACTTTGTATTCGCCGTCAAGGGTGAAAACGAAATCCGCTTTCGTATCTTTGTTCACGCTGTTCATGTTGACAGCGGTAAAAGCGAAACCGTCGCCGTTCTTTTCTTCAAAACATCCGAAGAGCAGAGGATCGTCCGATTTTATTTCTTTGATCACGTTGAAACCGTCGTACTGATTGTCGAACTGGGCGTACGCGAATTTTAATCCGTCGCAGTTTTTGCAGAACGCGCCGACGTTTTTGAACCTTACGTAATCGTCGGATAACGCGAGTATTTCAAAGTCGGCTTTCTTTGCCGCGTCGTACACTTCGGTAGTCTTGCCGTCAACTACAAAAGCGTAATGGTTAGTGTAGCTGTAAAGATAGTGGAGAAACGTCTTTACGCCGAACGAAAGACCTACGTACATCTGCCATCTTATATCTTTATAATTCGGCGTCCATTTGCCGCCGTCGTAGTCTACCGATTGAATGAACAGCCAGAATTCACGGTCGTATCTGCGGCACGCCGAGGCGAACACGTCCATGTTTTTCAGATATTCACCATATATTTTTTTCGTCCTTCCGCTCGACCGGTAAGGGTAGATATCGACGCACATATAACTGCCGGGTACGCTTTCGGCGTATTCGGAGACGTACTTTTCATATAGATCCGGATCCGAATCATAGTAATCGATCTTCGCCGCGCCGGCGCCGTATTTGAGCTGGGCGGCGTTTGCATACATCGGGAGCAGATTGTAGTAGCAGAGCTTGCCCGGAAGAGTGCCGTTATAATATTCGGTAAGCGCCGACATTCTGCCGAATTCGTCGGTGCCGGGCTCGTCGTATATAATATTGCCGAAATAAGAATCGTAATCGTAATATTCGTAACAGGACGCCGGGACCGGATCGGGTTTCGACGCGTTGAATTTCGAGGGCGAATAAATATAGCGAAGCACTTTGACGCCGTATTTTCTTGCGTCGTTCATTACCGTCCTGAGCGTGGCGCCCTCTTCGATGTCGCCGAGGTTGATGAGCAGCGAAAGCCCGGCTTCCGAAAACGTTTTTATCGTATTGCCGTCAACGCCGTAAGGGAACTGCGACCACGCGCCGATTGTTATGCCGTCTTTATTTGAAACGTTCGACTCGAGAACGGGCTGACCGAGCACGGCTTTTATAAGCCTTGTCACTATCGAAGCGAATTCTGCGCCCGACAGAGTTTTTGCGTTGATATCGGTTATCACACCGCTGCATACCGCGAGATTTTCCGCGTCTGAGAGTCCTTTTACCGAAAGCGACTTATCTGTATAAACCGACAGATCGAATCTTTTTAAGAGAGAACCGACGAGCTGCGCGGTGAACTTAGCGTCGGCCGGATCTTTAAGATCATCGGTATTCGCCGGCGGCAGTATTTCTTCGAAAACGCCGAACAGTATCGCCGTCGCTCTGTCTTTTGTTATTTTTTCAGCTTTGAGTTCGGCTTCGGTCATTACTCCGCGTATGGTGACGAAATCGGCGTCCGTTTCAACTTTTTTATCGGGGTAAGACAGAGAATACTCGCCCGCCTTCGAGGCAAGATACGAGACGAATCCGATGGAATTGACGTAACTGACTGCAACGACGGTTTCTTTGCCGTCGGCGCTGCATACAACGATCGGAGAAACGCCGTTTTTGATCTCAGCCGCCGCGCTTTGAATCATCAGATAATCCGCCGAATTGTAACCGTCAGACAGAGTATTGCCCGGCACAACGGCTTTTGCAAAGTCTTTTGAAAACGTAACGGATTCGGAATAATCAGGTCCTTTCGCGTCGTCGAGGAACACCTGCGCGTCCTCTTCCGTCTTGAAAAATCCGACGCGGTCAAGATATATTACGGCCTTTTTGTCAAGAGAACCGCCGTTTATCGGGTCTATCCTGAACGCCGTGATAACGCCTTCCCAGAACGCGTTTTTACGCATATCGGTTATCACGTTCGTCCACGCGCCGCGGTTGCTGACGTTGATCCAGGTAAGTCCGTCGTCGCTGAAAGAAGGATGGTTTTCCGAGGTGACGAAAAACACGCCCTGGTTATAAGTCGATTTTACGCTGTATCTGTACGCGACGAACGGATACTCCTGCGAATCGAACTGCTCGTCTTCGGTAAACGTGCAGAAGATCATCGGATCGTGATTCGTCGGAACGAGTTTAAGCACGTTGAACTCGCGCGAGACTTCAACGCCCTGCGTGGTCCATTTCGTCTGTTTTTTATTGTCCGCAAACAGGTAGGCGTGCGTATCGTCGTAAGGCGGTACGTACGGTTCTTCAGTCGCCGCCTCCGTTTCGGTTTCGTCCGTTACCGTGTTTTCGGTATCGGACGCTTTTTCCGTCAGGCGTTCAGCCGTTTCCGTATCCGCGGCGGTCGTCGCGGCGGGCGCGTTCTGACCGCACGAAGGCAGAACGAGCATGAACAGCGCAAGCGCGAGCGTGGCGAGC
>JAEEJH010000127.1 GCA_016281775.1 Clostridiales bacterium
ATCATTTTTCCGTGTTCCGTACTGTAATAATGCACCCCGTTCGAGCACTGCCTTTCGCACACGCGGCAGGTTATGCAGCGGTCGTAATTGCGAACGACCTCGAATTCCGGATATATGAATTCGATTCCCATCAATATTCACCGTCCTTTACCTTAACGATAACCGGCTCGCCGCCGGAAGGAGCCCATATATTCTCCGCGCACGGCTCCATTGCCCGTATCGCCGCTTCTTCGCTTGCTATGAAAACTCTGTCGTCCTTTTCGCCGACGACCATAGAGCGGAGCTTCAGCCTGTCGTTGAGCGCCATAAGACCGCCGTCGAAGCCGAGAACGATCGAAAACGGTCCCGTTATCAGAAGATTCTGAAAAACCGTTCGCAGATAAGTCAGTTTTTTCTTTTCATATTCGTCTTTTATACCGTCGATCGTGCTCCAGAACGGCGCGGCGATCACGTTCGCCGCTTCGGTCATGGAGAGGCCCTGACGGCGTATGAGGTAATCGAGGATATACGTTATGACCTCGGTATCCGTCTGAAGCGTGCATTTGTAACCGAACATTTCCATAAAGCGCCGGTTTGCGTCGTACGACGATATCTCTCCGTTGTGTACCACCGAAAAGTCAAGCAGCGTGAACGGATGAGCGCCGCCCCACCAGCCGGGCGTGTTGGTCGGATATCTGCCGTGCGCTATCCAGCTGTAGCCTTCGTACTCGTCGAGGCGGTAGAAGACTCCCACGTCTTCGGGAAAACCGACGGCTTTGAACGTACCCATGTTTTTGCCGCTCGAAAAGACGTACGCGCCGTCCGTTTCCGTATTTATCTTCATGACCGTTCGCGCGACGAGTTCTTTTTCGTCTATCTGCAGATCCGACAGTACCGAACGCAGCGGCGCGGCGAAATAGCGGTAAACTATCGGTTCGTTCGTTATCTCGGGGATCTTTCTCGTCGGGATCAGCTCGCCTTTAACTATTTCAAAGCGTTCTTTCAGAAACGCCTCGCACGCCTTGCGCGTATCGCGGCAGTCGTAAAACATATGAAAAGCGTAAAGATCTTTATATTCCGGATATATTCCGTATCCGGCAAAGCCGCCGCCGAGACCGTTCGATCTGTCGTGCATCGGTTTCATCGCTTCCGCTATGCCCTGCCCGGTCATCCGCTTTCCCTCGCGCGATATGACCGCGGCTACGGCGCAGCCTGACGGTATTCTGATATTTCCTTCTTTTTTCATGATAAACTCCTCAAAAAAACAAAAAGGCGCCGTTGCCGCGCGAAAAAACGCGGCAATGAACGCCTTTGCTCATTGACGGCATTATAACCCATATCCTGCGTTTTGTCAATAGGTAAAATGAAAAAATAATAATATATGCAGGATTTTTTTGAAGAAATTGCAAAAAAGGGCTTGACAAATCTGTTTTCGTGTAGTATAATGCCCCCATGATCAAATAAAAGGCAAGGGCGTCTTTCACAGATGTGGAAGGCGCCTCTTTATTTTTTATTCAAAAGGAGATAAGACAATGAAAACGGTATCTGATTATTTCGGCGTAAACGTATTTGACGACAGAGTTATGAAGGCGACGCTTTCGGCTAAAGTATATAATTCGCTGAAGCAGACGATAGACGAAGGTAAAGCGCTCGACGTGAGCGTCGCAAACGCCGTAGCTTCGGCTATGAAAGACTGGGCGATATCGAAAGGCGCCACGCATTTTACCCACTGGTTCCAGCCGCTGACCGGCATCACCGCCGAAAAGCACGACAGTTTTATCTCTCCGTCGCCGGACGGCGGCGTGATAATGGAATTCTCGGGCAAGGAGCTCATTCAGGGCGAACCGGACGCTTCGTCATTCCCTTCGGGAGGACTGCGGGCGACGTTTGAAGCGAGAGGCTATACCGCCTGGGATCCCACCTCGTACGCGTTCATAAAGGGCAAAACGCTCTGCATACCGACGGCGTTCTGCTCGTACGGCGGTCACGCGCTCGACAAAAAGACGCCGCTTCTCCGCTCAATGGAGGCTCTGAACAAACAGGCTCTGCGTATCCTCCGTCTGTTCGGCAACGATACGGCGAAATACGTCCGTTCGTCGGTAGGTCCCGAGCAGGAGTATTTTCTGATCTCGAAAGAAATGTACGACGCCCGTCCGGATCTGCGCTTCTGCGGCAGAACTCTGTTCGGCTCGAAGCCGCCGAAAGGGCAGGAGATGGACGATCACTATTTCGGCGCGATAAAACCGAAGGTCGCCGAATTCATGGAAGAGCTCAACGAAGAGCTGTGGAAGCTCGGAATAACGGCGAAGACCGAGCATAACGAGGTGGCGCCCGCTCAGCACGAGCTTGCGCCGATATATACGACGACGAACGTCGCGACCGACCACAACCAGCTCACAATGGAGATAATGCAGAAGGTCGCGCAGAAGCACGGTCTTGCGTGCCTGCTGCACGAAAAGCCTTTCGCCGGCGTAAACGGCTCAGGCAAGCACAACAACTGGTCGATAGCGACGAACGAAGGTCAGAACCTGCTCTCGCCCGGCGAAACGCCTTATGAAAACGCTCAGTTCCTGCTGTTCTTGTGCGCTGTGATCAAGGCCGTTGACGATTATCAGGATCTGCTCCGTATATCCGTGGCGACCGCCGGCAACGATCACCGTCTCGGCGCGAACGAAGCGCCGCCGGCCGTGATCTCGATGTTTCTCGGCGACGAGCTGAACGCGGTGCTCGAAGCGATAGAGACGGACGCGCCGTACAAGGGCGCGGAAAAAACGCAGATGAAGCTCGGAGTGGACGTTTTGCCGAAGTTCAACCGCGACACGACGGACAGGAACAGAACGTCGCCTTTCGCTTTCACAGGCAACAAATTCGAATTCCGTATGCTCGGTTCGTCAAACTCAATAGCCTGCGCGAACATTATGCTTAACGCCTCCGTCGCCGAAAGCCTTAAAATATACGCCGACAGACTTGAAGGCGCCGGTGATTTCGAGGCCGCTCTCCACGATATGATAAAAAAGACGATAAAAGATCACAGGCGCATCATATTCAACGGCAACGGTTACGACGACGCGTGGATCAAAGAGGCGACGGAAGTGCGCGGACTGCTCAATTACAGAACGACCGCAGACTGTATGCCGCATCTGCTCGACAAAAAGAACGTTGATATGCTCACGTCGCATAAGGTCTTCACGGTCGACGAGCTTCAGTCCCGCTGTGAAATAATGCTTGAAAACTACTGCAAGACGGTAACGATAGAAGCCAACACGATGATATCGATGGCAAAGACCGGCATACTGCCCGCGGTCGCCGCGTTCGCCGCCGTTACGGCAAAGAACGTGATTACGAAAAAAGCCGCGGATCCGTCGCTATCCTGCGTTTACGAGACGGGGCTTGTAAAAAAGCTGACAGCGCTCACCGACGAGATAGCCGAAAAGACGGAGCAGCTTCAGTCGGAGGTAATAAAGCTTGCCGACGCAGACGGCATAATCGCCGAATCGGAGTTGATCCGCGACCGCGTTCTGCCGAAGATGTGCGAGCTCAGGCTCGCCGCCGACGAGGCGGAAACGCTTACCGCGAAATCTTACTGGCCTTACCCGACGTACGCCGACATACTGTTCAGCGTGAGATAAGGAGGAATGATTTATGACTTCGGAAAATATTGCAAAGCTCATTGAAGAGACCGTTACGGGCGAGGTGTTCGCCGTATGGTTTCTTATCGGCGCGGCGCTCGTCGTCTTCATGCAGGCGGGTTTCGCGATGGTCGAAACGGGTTTTACCCGCGCCAAAAACGCCGGAAACATCATTATGAAAAACCTTATGGATTTCTGCATCGGTACGGTCGTCTTCATCCTGCTCGGATTTTCGCTGATGATGGCGGAAGATTACGTTTTCGGCTTCATAGGCGTGCCGAATCTGAAGATACTGACCGATTTCGGCGGATTTTTAAGAGACGGAAACGCTCCGTCGTTCGTATTCAACCTCGTTTTCTGCGCCACGGCGGCGACGATAGTTTCCGGTTCGATGGCGGAGAGGACGAAATTCATATCATACTGCATTTATTCCGGCGTTATCTCGCTCTTCGTATATCCGATCGAGGCAGGTTGGGTATGGAATCCGAACGGCTGGCTCGTACAACTCGGTTTCCACGATTTCGCGGGCTCGGCGGCGATACACTCCGTCGGCGGGCTGACGGCGCTGATCGGCGCGATCATGGTAGGCCCGCGCCTCGGCAAATACATAAAGGATAACTCGGGCAAAATAAAGAAAGTCAACGCGATACAGGGGCATTCGATAACGCTCGGAGCGCTCGGCTGCTTTATCCTCTGGTTCGGCTGGTACGGTTTCAACGGCGCGGCGGCGTGGGACGGCAATTCTCTTTCGTCGATATTCCTTACGACTACCGTCGCTCCGGCGGTCGCTACCTGCACGACGATGATATTCACGTGGATCAAAAATAAAAAGCCCGACGTTTCGATGTGTCTGAACGCTTCGCTCGCCGGCCTCGTCGGCATAACCGCGGGCTGCGACGCGCTTGACGCTCTCGGTTCGAGCGTGGTCGGTATAGTCTCCGGTCTGCTCGTTGTATTCGTGGTCGAATTTCTCGATCTGAAACTGCACATAGACGATCCGGTCGGCGCTGTGGGCGTACACCTTGCAAACGGCGTATGGGGAACGATAGCGGTCGGACTTCTTGCAAATCCGTCCGCTCCGGCGGGACTCAAGGGTCTGTTCTATACCGGCGATTTCCGTCTGCTCGGCGTTCAGACGCTCGGCATCGCCGCGATACTTGCCTGGACAGCCGTTATGATGACGCTGACGTTCTTCGTACTCAGGAAAACGGTCGGTCTGCGCGTGTCGCAGGAAGAAGAGATAAAAGGCCTTGACAAGACCGAACACGGTCTGCCGAGCGCATACGCGGATTTCGTACCGGCGGTCGAAAGCCTTGATTACGGCTATGACGGCGCCGTCGCGGTAAGCGGCGACACGCCCGAGGCGGAGGCGATACCGGTAAGAAGAGTGCCGGCGTTCGACGACGGCTCGCCGAAATTCACGAAGGTCGAGATAATCTGTAAGGAACCGCGCTTCGAATCTCTCAAAAACGCCATGATGGACATAGGCATAACGGGTATGACGGTCACTCACGTGCTCGGCTGCGGCGCGCAGAAGGGACAGCCCGAATATTACCGCGGCGTGCCTGTTGAAGTGAATCTTTTGCCGAAGATACAGATAGATATAGTCGTGAGCAAGGTGCCGGTCCGCCGCGTCATAGAGACGGCGAAAAAGGTGCTTTACACCGGCCACATAGGCGACGGTAAGATATTCGTTTACGACGTAGAAAACGTCGTAAAAGTCCGTACCGGAGAAGAAGGTTACGACGCCCTTCAGGACGCCGAATGGGGAGATCTGTAATGTGTTCGATTTTCGGTTACTGCGGCGAGGTCGCCGACCGCGCCGCGTTTGACAAGGGTTTTTCAAGAACAAAGTCGCGCGGACCGGACGACAGCCGCGTTATAAACGCGGGTAAAGGTCTGCTCGGATTTCACCGTCTCTCGATAATGGGGCTCACTCCGTCGGGCATGCAGCCGTTTCGCTGCGGACAGTGCTTCGCGGTATGCAACGGCGAGCTTTACGGTTTTGAAAAAGAGCGCGAAAAACTCATAAACAAAGGTTATACGTTCAACAGCGACAGCGACTGCGAGATAATACTGCCGATGTATTTTGAATACGGGGCTGAAATGTTTTCGATGCTCGACGCCGAATTCGCCTGCGTCATATACGACGGAAGGACTGACGAATTCATCGCGGCGCGCGACCCGATCGGCATACGCCCGCTTTATTACGGGTACGATGAAAACGGCGTGATCATGTTCGCAAGCGAGGCGAAGAACCTCGTAGGACTTACGGACAGGATAACTCCTTTCCCTCCGGGTCACTATTATAAGGACGGCCGGTTCGTTTCGTACTGCGATATCGCGAAAGTCGACGCCGTGTGCCGCGACGGTCTGGAGACGGCGTGCGAAAACATCCGTAAAAAGCTCATTTCCGGCGTTGAAAAACGTCTGGTTGCGGACGCGAAGGTCGGATTTCTGCTCTCCGGAGGTCTTGACTCTTCTCTCGTCTGCGCGATAGCGGCGAAAAAGAGCGAGCGCCCGATAAAGACGTTTGCCATAGGCATGACGGCGGACGCGATAGATTTAAAATACGCAAAACAGGTCGCGGATTTTATCGGCGCGGATCATACAGAGGTTTATATGACGCCGGAAGACGTCATATCGAATCTTGAAACGGTCATAGAACTGCTCGGAACGTACGATATAACGACGGTACGCGCAAGCATGGGAATGTATCTCGTATGTAAAGCGATACACGAGAAGACTGATATACGCGTGCTTCTGACGGGCGAGATCTCGGACGAATTATTCGGATACAAATACACTGATTTCGCACCTTCAGCCGCTGAATTTCAGGCCGAAGCCGAAAAGCGCGTGAGGGAACTGCATATGTACGACGTGCTCCGCGCCGACAGATGTATATCCGTAAACAGTCTTGAAGCGCGCGTGCCGTTCGGCGATCTCGATTTTGTCAGATACGTTATGTCGCTCGACCCCGAAATGAAGATGAACAGGTACGGCAAGGGCAAATATCTGCTCCGCCGCGCGTTCGAGGGGCTCGGATACCTGCCGGACAGTATTCTTTGGCGTGAAAAAGCGGCGTTTTCCGACGCTGTCGGCCACAGTATGGTCGATTACTTAAAGGAATACGCCGTGACGAAGTACACGGATGAAGAATTTGAGAAAGGACGTAAAAAATACACTCACAGCCAACCGTTTACAAAAGAGTCGCTGTTGTACCGCGATATATTTGAAAAATACTATCCCGGCCAGTCGGATATGGTAGCCGATTTCTGGATGCCGAATAAATCGTGGGATGGCTGCAACGTAAACGACCCGTCCGCGAGGGTTTTGTCTAACTACGGAAACAGCGGAAAATAGAAGCGCGCATATTATATTAACAAAAAGACTGCCTTGTATCAGAACCGTACAGGGCAGTCTTTGTTTACACCGAGATATTTACGTCACGGCAGAGCCGCATCACCTGACTCGAAGCGTAATACGTCACTTTACGACTATCTCAGCTATCGCGGCTTTGACCGAACCGAAAGTAATGCGGAGCCGGTCTGAGTCGGCGATCTTGTCTTTGATATCCAGGATCAGCCATTCGTGATCCGTATCGGGCATTGTAACGTCGTTTTGTTTGCCCGACTTGTCGATCAAAGAGACGCTTACGCCGTTAGTATGGAGCAGAAACAGCTTTATCTCCGATCTGCCGGTCAGATCGATCTCGATCGTTTTGCCGCGCACGGAAGAAGCAGAGGGTGAAAACACCGTAAACAGACTCTTGTCAAACAGTGAACGCAGGTCTGCGCCGCCGTCAAAGCTGACACCTTCGGGCAGATCGAAGCTCGATCTGATCTCGAATTCCGTTATGATTATCCAGTAGACCTGGTGCTGCAGACAGCGTACGCGGACGTAACGGGCGCTGAACGGCTCTTCGCTCTGCGTATCTCTGCCTGCCGTATCGCAGAGTCTGGTATAATTTTTGCCGTCGGCCGAATATTCGATCACGCCCTTGGCTATATAGTCGGTTGCGTGATCGTCCGTACCCATTCTGAGTCGGACTGACGAAACGTCCGTAACATCGCCGAGATCGACCGTGAACGTACTGTTAGCCGCCGGTTCGCCCGCCGACCAGAACCACGTCGAATCGTCGCCGTCTACGGCGTAAGAAGTATGATAATCGGCATACGTATTGAGAGTCGTGGACGCTTTCATATTCCTGATCGCTTCGGCTTTGCCGAACACGGAATTGATCTTCTGCCTCGCAGACGACAAAAACGGCGTGAGCACGTCGGGGCTGACGACGCACTCGCTCTTTTCGATCTCGGCGTAAGCGTGCGCAAACGACATTGCATAGCTCTCTTTTTCGTCTTCGCCCGCGGTCGAGAACCGCACGTACGCCTTTGCGGCGTCGACGTAAAGCTCCGCTTTTTTCAGCCACGGCTTCACTTCTTTTATCAGTTTTTTATCGCCTTTTTCAAGCAGATCGGCAAGAGCTTTTGCGGTCTGATCGAGTTTTTCAAGCAGTTTTCCGGCGGCGCCGTCCTTGTTTTTATTGAAATCTTCTATTTCGGTTTTCAGGGTAAACGTCGACTTGCTGCCGTTTATCGCCGTGTTCCGCGTGAGGTCCGTAAGCGTGTAAAGCCCGTCGGAGCATTCCGGTGCGATGATCTTCACCGCTTTGTTCAAAGCCTCTTCGGGCTCGTAAGTTATCGGATCCCACAGATAATCGGCGACCGTTATGAGCGGCAGAAACGAGGCGTAGCCCTGATTCATCGGGTTCGAGACGAGACCGGATACAGCGGTATCGAGTTTACTGTCGAGGTTTTCGCACGGACCCATAAAGAGCTCGTTCACCGCGTAGTCGTTGACCGGGTAGTTCCACCAGATATACATCTTTCTTCCGAATTTGGAGTTTACGTTCGCCATCTCCGCCGCGCTTATCGACGGCGGGATCACGCCGTAACCGGTCCACATTATCATTATATCCGGATCTATCAGCGGCGCGATCTTGTTGGAATAACCCGTCATCGTCGCCGTGCAGAATTCGGGCGTGATCATGATAAGATCAGTGCATCCGTCGTGCGTTTTTACGAATTTGCTCTGAAAATCGTTCACAAGCTTTGCATGTCCCTGCGCGTCGAGCGTCGGTATATCGTCGAGCAGTATCGCAAAATCACGCACGCCGAGGCCGTACATCGACTCGCACTTTTCGACAAGCTTTGCAAAATCGGTATCATACCCCGCTCCGAGATCCATATCGAGACCGGGAGACAGAGCGTATACGAAATGCACGTTGTTTTCGGTCGCGCATTTTATGAGCTCGTTCATTTTTTCGAGCTCTCTGCCGGTATACAGACTTCGCCACTCCGAACGGTGTTTAGGATCGTCCTTCGGAGCGTAGATATACGTATTGAGTTTATATTTGCCCATAAACGCGAACAGATCGAGGCGGTACTGATGAGTCCACGTTTCGCCGTAGAAGCCTTCGATGACGCCGCGGTACGGCACGGCGGGCGTATCCGTTATCTCCGCGGCGGCAAGCCTGCCGTTCCACCGCAGCTGAGCGAGAGTGGATACGGCGTAAAACACGCCGCGCCTGCCTGAAGCGGTTATTTCGATACCGCTCTTTTTCACGTTAAGCTTATATTCCTCTTCGCCGAGCGCCGGATCGGCGGTTATCTTTGCGTGAAGGCCTCCGCCGCCTTCTTCACACGAGAAGCCGAACGAGGTGAAAACGCTTCCGTAATCGTTGAGATCGCTTTTATCGAGCGTTATAAGACCGCAGTCTGCCGTGTCCGATCCGTTTTCCGATATCTTCGCGTTCAACGGTTCGGGCATGAGGTCGAGGGTGAACGTTACGCCCTCGTAAGGATCGGTATATTCGGTCTCGGCGGGCTGAGTGACTTTTTCCGTCTGCGCCGGTTCGGTGCTCTTTCCGGTCCCGACCGTATCGGTCCCCGGAGCATCCGCCGGCGTACATGCGGCGAAGCTTAACAGCATCACGGCGGTCAGTATCAGCGACGTTATTCTTCTGTATGACATTTTACGGCCTCCCGTCTTTTGGTTCTGCCTTATTATACCATATATAATTTCGCCTGTCAACAGATTCGGCCCATTTAAAAATAAATTGCAAAAATACCTTGATTTTTTAAGACGAATAGGTTATAATAAATTAATAATTTACTTTTTAAGGTGAAAAATTATGGATTATTTGAAATTAGCGGAATTACTGTTCCCTGACGTAAAAGAAACGCCCGAGGATCTCGAGGCGCGTTATCCCGAGAGAACTCTGCCGGAAGGCGCAAAGGTGACGAGGATCGCTCCCTCGCCGACCGGCTTCTTCCATTTCGGCGGGCTGTTCCCCGCTACCGTGTGCGAGCGTCTGGCTCACCAGTCGGGCGGCGTGTTCTATCTGAGAATTGAAGACACGGACTCGAAACGCGAGGTGGAAGGCGCGGCGGCGTTCATAACGAAAATACTCGACTACTACGGCATACGCTTCGACGAAGGCGTGACCGCAGACGGCGACAAAGGCGCCTACGGTCCGTATACGCAGAGTCAGCGCGTTGACATTTACCACGTTTTCGCAAAAAAACTCGTTCAGGACGGCAGAGCCTACCCGGTCTTTTCGACCGACGAAGAGCTTGACGAGCTGAAAGCTCTCGACAAAAAAGCCGAGATAAAGAGCGTCAACTGGGAAGAAGACGCGGCGGCGCGGCGCGAGGCGATGATAAAACGCCGCGAATTCACAATGGAGCAGGTCGAAGAAGAACTTGCCGCCGGGCATAAATTCGCGCTGTTCGCCATAGCCGACGGAGATCCCGAAAAGAAGTTCAAAATCACCGACCTCGTAAAAGGTCCGCTTGAGATACCCGAAAACGACGAGGACGTCGTGCTTCTCAAATCAGACGGGATACCGACTTATCACTTTGCTCACGCGGTGGACGATCATCTCATGCGCACGACTCACGTCATAAGAGGCGAAGAATGGCTGCCGAGCCTGCCGAAGCACGTAATGCTGTTCCGTTATCTCGGTTTTAAACTGCCGAAATACATGCACATCGCGCAGCTCATGCGGCTTGACGAGAACGGCAACAAAAAGAAACTGTCAAAGCGCGATATGGGCGCGAACCTCGACGATTACAGGCGCATGGGCTACTGCCCCGCCGCCGTAAACGAATACGTCATGACTCTGCTCAATTCAAACTACGAGGAATGGCACGCCCAGAATCCCGACAAGACTTATCTCGATTTTCCGTTCTCGATAAAGAAAATGAGCGCTTCGGGCTGTCTTTTCGACATTGAAAAACTCAACGACGTGTCTAAAAACGTGCTGTCTAAATTCACGGCGGCGGAGATGTTCGACGGCGTATGCGGTTTTGCCGCGACCGAAGACCCGGACTTTTACGAAACGCTTACGTCGGACAGAGCGTACGCCGAGAGCATTCTCGCGATAGGCAGAGGCGGCGCGAAGCCGAGAAAAGACTTTGCGACATACGCAGACGTCAAGCCTTATATGAGCTTCTTCTACGACAAATATTTCAGCCGCGACGACCAGATGCCCGAAGACAAAGACAAAGCCGACGTCAAGGCGGCTCTTGCGGGATTCATTAAAACGTACGACGAAAACGACGATCAGACCGCGTGGTTTGAAAAACTCAAAGATATCGCAGAGCAGATCGGTTACGCGAGAGAGACGAAGCTATACAAAAAAGCGCCGGATCAGTATAAAGGCCACGTCGGCGAGGTCGCTTCGTTCATCCGCATCGCGGTGACGGGCAGACAGAATTCGCCCGACCTGTACGAAGTGATGAAGATCCTCGGCAAAGAAAGAGTGATAAACAGGATCAAAGAAGCCGCGGAGGCGCTTTGATGAAGACCGTCGTTCTGATAGGAGACTCGATACGTCTGTGTTATCAACAGCGCGTCTCCGAACTGCTCGGCGATAACGTCCGCGTGCTCGCTCCGGAAGAAAACTGCCGTTTCACGAAATACGCGCTGTGGGGCATGTTCAACTGGATGGAGTGCTGGGGCAGCCCAAAACCCGACGTTATTCACTGGAACACGGGTATATGGGACCTTCACCGATGCACCGCGGACGGCGGCGTGTTCACTCCTCTGCCCGAATATCTCGAATATAACAGACGGCTTGCCGAACAGATGGAAAGCTATTGCAAAAATCTGATCTGGGCGACGATAACGCCGGGCGGCCGACAGCTTGACGGGCAGAAAAAGACGAATTACGTAATGAATCAAACCGCGCCGAAAGTGTTTTTATGCGACGAGCAGAGCAAGTGGAACGCGGACGTCAAAAGATATAACGACGCGTGTTCGGCGCTGCTCTCGGAGCGCGGGATAAAGATAAACGATCTGTATTCGCTCGTGATCGGCAACACCGACGAATACATAAGCGAAGACGGAATACATCCGTCAGCGGCGGGAGTCGAGGCCATGGCCGCCCGGACCGCGGCGATCATCAAAACGATGTTATAAAGAATATACTTGAAAGGAATCAAAATAAATGGAATCATCCAACTTTATCCACGATTTTATAGATGAGGATCTGCTTGAGAATCCCGGTATGAAGATCCATACGCGTTTCCCGCCGGAACCGAACGGATATCTTCACATAGGGCACTGCAAGGCGCTCGTTATCGACTTCGGCACGGCGCTCAAATACGGCGGGCTGTGCAACCTCAGAATGGACGATACCAACCCCGCGAAAGAAGACACTGAATTCGTCGACGCGATAAAAGAAGACATCCACTGGCTCGGCTTCGACTGGGGCGACAGATTTTTCTACGGCTCCGATTATTTCGAACAGACTTATCAGCTCGCCGAAAAACTGATAATGAGCGGCGACGCTTACGTTTGCGAGCTTTCAGCCGAACAGTTCAGAGAATACAGAGGCGACCTCTCTACTCCGGCGAGGTCTCCCTACCGCGACAGACCGAAGGAAGAAAGCCTCGATCTGTTCAGGCGTATGAGAGCCGGAGAGTTCCCCGAGGGCAAATACACTCTGCGCGCCAAGATAGACCTCGGCAGCGGCAACTTCAATATGCGCGATCCGGTGCTCTACCGCATCCGCTATATCGATCATCACAGACAGGGCAAAAAGTGGTGCATATTTCCGATGTACGACTTCGCTCATCCTATACAGGACTGCATCGAGGGCATAACGCACAGCCCCTGCTCGCTCGAATACGAAGATCACAGACCTCTCTACAACTGGGTGCGCGATCACGTAGACCTGCCGGCAAAACCGAGACAGATCGAATTCGCGCGTCTGAACGTCACTTATACCGTTATGAGCAAACGTTTTCTGCGTTCGCTCGTCGAAAACGGACTTGTCGACGGCTGGGACGATCCGCGCATGCCGACGCTTTGCGGCATGAGGAGACGCGGTTTCACCGCCTCGTCGGTTCTCGATTTCATCGACCGCGTGGGCGTAGCAAAATCGAACAGCCTTGTCGATATCGGTCTTCTCGACTACTGCGTGCGCGAAGAGCTGAACAGAACGGCGCAGAGACGCATAGCCGTGCTCGATCCGGTCAAGGTCGTTATAGACAACTATCCCGACGGCAAGACCGAATATTTCGATCTGCCGAACAACCCGAACGACGAGACGCCGACTTACAGAAAAGTGCCGTTTACGAAAGTGCTTTACGTCGACCGCGACGACGTGTCAGCCGATCCTCCTCCCAAGTTTTTCAGGCTGAAGCCCGACGGCGAGGTCAGACTTATGGGCGCGTATATCGTAAAATGCAATGAGATAATATGCGGCGAAAACGGGGCCGTGACCGAAGTTCACTGCACCGCCGATCTGCAGACCGGCAACGGCATGCCCGCCGACAGCAGAAAAATAAAAGGCACGATACACTGGCTCTCCGCCGATCACTGCATCGAAGCCGACGCCGCGCTTTTCGACCGTCTGTTCACACACGACAATATGAACGAGATAGATTCAAGCGAATACAGCTCTTATCTCAATCCCGATTCGAAGAAGCTGATAAAAGGCTGCAAGCTCGAAGAATCGCTCAAAGACGCGACGCCCGACGACAGATATCAGTTCGTACGTCTCGGATATTTCAGACTCGATACGAAATGCGATAACACTTTCAACAGAATTGTCACGCTCAAGGACAGTTTTAAACTGAAATAGGGTTGACAAAACCGATTTTGCAATGTATAATTATTTTGTAAGTATTCCACAAAAATATCCAGTTCAAAGGAGAAATTTTATGAAAAAGGCTTTATCGGTCATACTTGCCGCGATACTCGCGCTGTCGCTCTTCGCTTTTACCGCGTCGGCGGACGAAGAACTGACTGACTGCGCCACGGTCGAAGCTCTTCAGTTCGACAAGACGCCTGAGATAGACGGCACGGTCACGTTATCCGAATGGGGCGAACCGTCGGTCGCTCATATCTCTTATCCGGATAACCCTTACGCCGACATCAAGGACGCGTCGATACCCACCGAATACACTCTTTGGTTCCGTTATACGTTTGAAGGCCTGTATATCGCCTGCCAGACGCCGGACTCCAGCCCCTGCAATATGAACGTCACCACGAACCAGATCTGGAACGGCGACTGCTTCCAGCTCCGTCTCGACCCGTGGGGCTGCACGCTCGACCAGGGTCTTGAACCGGGCGCGGCGCGTGACGCGAACTATTCCGAAGATTATCAGGAATTCGCGGTCGCTTACAGCGACGATGACGGTCTGTGCTACGCTTACTGCTGGCACGGCGTTATGAGCGGTATGGCTCTTCAGAGCGAAGGCGGAGCGTATGCGGCGTCGAACGACGGCGAAACTACGACTTACGAATTCTATATCCCCTGGGATGAACTCGTGGACAACGATCCGCACGTAGGCACGAAATACGGCATATCCACCGCGATGCTCACCGCCACCAAAGGCGAGAACGACAACAAATATCAGAACTGGCTACAGTGGGGCACGGGCGTTATCAACGGCGGCGCTTATGAATTCGGCACGAACCGTCTCGTACTCACAGACAAGACCGTTTTCGGCGGCGCTTCTCTCACCGACCCGAACCCGTCCGCAATAGTCACCAAAGCTCCGATAGTCGAAGCTGAAGGCGATTTTGTGCTCGTCGACCTGCACCGTTTCACGAGCCAGCACGAGATGTATATGGAAAAGAACGAAGACGGCAGCGTACTGTTCACGTTTACAGAAAGCGTCGACCCGTACATATCGCTCCCGATCTCCAGCCAGGTAAAACTGAACGCTGAGGATTATCCGTACTTCGCTTTATATCTGAAAACGAATTACTACGACGCGAGCGGCGAAATGTTCTTCGTAACGTCAGACAGCGGCATCTCCGGATTCACCGCCGGTTACAGTGTGATGTTCGATTACTGCGAGACCGAGGGCAACCAGGTCGCCGTGGTCGACTTCACGGATTCTTGGAACTATGCCGGCGCGGTACAGAATCTCCGCTTTGACGTATACGACGGCGGATGCGGCGATTCGGAAGAAGGCGAGATGACCGTTTATGCGGCGGCGTTCTTCAAAAACTACAACGACGCGCTGAACTTCAAGGTCGAAGGAGTCAACGTCGAACTCGATCCCGAGTATATCGAATATGCGAAAGATCTCATGGAAGACGATCCCGGCGCGACCGAAGCGGCGACCGAACCGAAGCCCGCCGAGACAAACAAAGATACCGAAAAAGTGACGGAAGCTCCGACTCAGCAGACCGAAGAACAGAAACCCGCCGACACGAACAAAACGACGGATAAGGTACCTTCCAAAAACAATAAGAACACTACGTGGATCATATACGTTATAATAGGCGTTGCCGCGGCTGCAGCGGCGGCGGTCGTCATCATAATACTGACGAAGAAAAAGAAATAATCCAAACTGAAAGACCCGGGGCGGCTATGTGCCGACCCGGGCTTTTTGTTATGCTTACGTATAAACGCTTGACATTTCGCGATACGTATGATAAAATGGGTTACACGGCCGCAAGCTTACTGAAATATCTCGATATTTCTGTCAAACAGCATACAGTTCAGTTCGATAACGGTCATTTTCTTCGTCATTGCGTATATTACGGCGTTATCTCTGACGTTTTTGGCGTAAAGAGGCCCGTATCCGGTTATCTTCAAAAGGTCGTTCGCTTCGTCAGGACTGAGTCCGATCGCGATGCACAGCATTATCATTTTATCGCGTGACGGAGTTTTTATACCCGAAAAGATCTGATATGCGTAATGCTCTTCAATACCGGAACGGGCGATGACTTCGGACTTTTTCAGGCCGGTTTCCGCTATCAGCGTATTCAACGCCGTGTGCGGAGCTGCCGCGGCGGAAATATTCTCACCGTTCGCCCGCAGATACTCCTCATAGTCTTTACTGCTTTTCATCAGTTCGATAAGCTCTTTCGTCGTTTTTTTGCTCATAAACGTACCTTTCGTTCAAAGTTTTTCGGAGGTGTTTTATTTGAATAATTCCGATTATCTGAAGATCTACGATTCTCTTGAAGTGATCAAGAATTTCAACGCCGCGACTCAGCTGTGCATCGATCCGTCGACCGACCGTTTATATACCGTCAAGCGATGCGATATTTCGATGCTGAACGTGTTTGAGCCTCTTACGGGCAGGATACTGCCGAACATACCGCCGGTCCGCCACGTTTCGGAAAAGAACGGTTATATCGAGGTAATGTCGGATTACGTATCAGGCACGCCTCTCTGCGACGTTTTAACGCAATACGGCAGCATACCCGAAAAGCAGGCGGTTTCGTACGCGTTAGATATCTGCACGGCGCTCGAGTCGCTGCACGGCATGAATATCATCCATCGCGACGTTAATCCGAACAACGTGGTGATAACGTACGACGGTCACGCGGTGCTCATAGATTACGGCATAGCGCGGGAATTCAAAGACGGCAGACCGAAAGACACCGTGATCCTCGGCACTCCCGGTTACGCCGCCCCGGAGCAGTTCGGCTTTGCGCAAAGTGACGCAAAGACCGATATATACGCGCTGGGCGTTCTTTTGAACGTAATGATCACGGGCGCGGGACCTGATATAAAAGTGACGGAAGGATATTACGGACGCGTTGTTGAGCGCTGTATATCCATAGACGCCGCGAAGCGGTACGGATCGGCGTCGGCGTTAAAAAAGGCTCTGAAAAAACACGGCGCCGATTTTAAAGAGAAAGCGGAACATTTCTTTTCACTCGTACCGGGCGTCAGAACGAAAAACCCGTTTCTGATATTCGTTTCGATCGTCGGTCACGCGTTTCTGATCCACTATTTTGCCACAGTTATGAAAAACAACTTTCAGACGGTCGGCCCGGGGGAACAGGACAACAGTCTGTTCGGTATGATCGGTTACAGCCTGTTTCAGCTTTTTCTTTACGCGTCGTTTTATACGTTTGCGTTCAATCCCGCAAACGTCTGGCAATACCTGCCCTTGAAAAATTCCAAGCCGTGGGTACGCAGATTCGTCTTCACACTTATCGCGCTGACTTTTCTGAGCCTGTTATTCCGTTCCGTGAACGGTTGACGGCTTGCCGATCCGTTTATAATTTTACTCGGATCATATCTTCGCGGTTATGCTGCCGGCATAACCGCGAAGTTTTTTTAATCTGTTACGTATTATACCGCGGCCCGGATGAAAAATCAATACGTAATAATCAAAAAATTATGCCGTGAGCATAACACGGCACGGTTTTTTTCATATACAATATCCGACAAAGAACGGACGTTGTCTTTCCCGTCAGTTTTTCGGATATCTTGTCCTGACGTCAGTCTCGCCGAGCAGGTAGTCGACGCTTGTTTTATAGAAACGGGCGAGTTTGATAAGTATGGCGGTAGGTATATCGTTCTCTCCCGTCTCGTATTTTGAGTAACCCGTCTGCGACATATTGAGCATCTTTGCGACCTGCGTCTGATTTAGATCGCTGTCCACCCGCAGATCCCGTATTCTCTTATACATTCAGCTCACCTCTTTCTTAACTTATAATTATAAGTTTTTTAAAGATAACTATTGACATTTAACCTGTAACAGGTTATAATATTGTCGTAAAACCGTTTTTCGGAGATTTCGAACGGAGGGAAGAAATGAAACATCATACGCTCTTTTGCTCGCAATGCGGTTCACCTTACACTACCGACGGCACGAGAGAACATGTTTACTGCCCGCAATGCGGTCATAAGAATCCCGGAAAACCGCTTTTTGAGAGCGGCAATACCTCCGGAAAGATCCGCGTGATATCCTGCCCGTCGTGCGGCGCGGACGTACTGTTCAAAGACGACAGCGGTACTGCCGTCTGCGAATACTGCGGTTCGACGCTTATGGAGGACCGGACTGTCATAGTTAACAAATATATCGACGAAACGAAGATAAAAGAGGCCGAAGCGAAAGAGAGATTGCGCCTGAAAGAACTTGAACATGAAAAGGAAATGGCGGACCGTATAGAAAAGCAGGATGAAGAAAACGCCCGCCGCTCAAAAAAGCTGGCAAAAGCGGCGTTATGGTTCGCGGGAGGGTTCGGCTATGCGGCTTTTATCGTATGGGCAATCGCTGAACATAACGGCGAAAGCTATTCTTTTGCAGAGACGATGCTGATTTTCCTTGCAGTAATGTCTTTATTATTGGCGTTTTTGAGCGGTACCGCACCTGTCCGAAACAGCAGTCATTCACAAAACCGTTATTCGTTCGGCGAACCGGGCGAAAGAAAAGAAACGCCTGTTGAAACGCAAAGCGAAAATAAAGGCGGCAAAGATATCGCGGTTGCCGCCGGTAAGATCATCGGCGGAATAGCGGTGACTGGGGCAATAGCAGGACTGATCAAAAAACTCCTCAAATGATTTGATCCGGGTGATTTTAATATGAAATACTGTTCAAAATGCGGCGCCGCTGTCCATACCGACAAAGACTCCTTTTTCTGCACCGAATGCGGAGCAAAAAACGGTCCCGGAGCAGCTGCCGAAAAGGCAGAAAAAAGCTCCGAAATGAAATCTGTGGTATTCGCTTTTCTTTTGAAAAATCTGAAATACATCGTTCTCGGAGTTGCTCTTACGTTTACGACCGTTTTCTTTCTTATATATGCCAATACCGGACCCGGTAATACTTTACAGCCCGACGAGGTAAGGATATCTTTCAGCAGCTATAACGTCATATCCGAAAACTTCGAGGACGTTGTTCTGAGGTTTAAATCCGAAGGATTCGAGAATATCGAAACGATACCTTTGGGAGATATGGCGAGAAACGAGACTTATTTTTTCGACGAGCACGACGTTGAAAAGGTTTCGGTGAACGGAAAAACGCGTTTTTCGGAAAAAGACGTTTTCAAAAAAACCGATCCCGTAAGGATATCGTATCATTCGTATAAAGAATAAAATGATTTAAGAACATAATAAAGGAGAAAAATATGAAATTCTGTATGAAATGCGGAAAGCAATGCGACGACGGCGACGCTTTCTGCAGAAATTGCGGTCAGCTCTTTCCGAATAGTGAAGCCGAGCCGCAAGCGTCTCAGACGACATTCACGCCATCCCCGGAACCGGCGCCGGCTACGGTCGCCGCAGTTACACCGAAAAGCTCGTTTTTTTCAGCTGCGGGATCTTCGAGGTACCTTACGGGCGCTATATTCGCCTCGGTAAGCTTTTTGTTCGGCATACTCAGCATACTGAACGTAAATCGCGTTATCTCCGCGATAATTGACGGTACGACGTGGTGGGCAAAAGGTTTGAGCGAATGGTTAGGCGCTGGAGACGTATGGTCGTTTATCACGGACAGTCTGAAATCGTTCATTTTCATTATTTATCTGATTCCGTACACCCCTATCATCATTCTTCTCGCGGGGATCTGGATAGTATACGGCGGCGGAAAAGCGAAAGCGTCAAAGACTGCCAAGACCGGCACAGTCATAGTTCTCGTCATAGCCTTCATTTACTACTTGATCAATGAGATCCTGCCCGTACTTCTTATCGTTTCTTCGTTTTTCATGAATTCGACCGAACAGGCCGACGTTGCGGCGTTATTCAGTATTTCGATCATATGGGCGGTTCTCGTCACCATGATATTCCTGCCGCTAATCATATTGGGATTCAAAATGATAAAAGCGCTGAGAGACGTCCCCGCCAAATCGTACGGGACAGGTTGGGCAACGGCTTCGCTTATAGTCGTCGGATGTATAGCCTGCCTTGCAGCACTGCCGTTGCTGTTTTTCGCATGGTTAATG
Organism: Clostridiales bacterium; assembly: GCA_016281775.1. Taxonomy (GTDB): domain Bacteria; phylum Bacillota; class Clostridia; order Oscillospirales; family CAG-272; genus UBA1248. The sequence goes on from JAEEJH010000127.1 coordinate 19,818, forward strand.
ATGTTCTCCGTCATATTCGGCGCTGTTGCGTGCTTTATCTTTGCCGGAGCCGTCAGCGATTACAACAAATCGGTTAAGAACAGCTCCGTTCTCAGTAACGGTTTATAATCCGTTCCGTTATCGGGGACATTACAGAAACAACGCCGGAACAGGTGAGCTCTGTTCCGGCGTTATCGATTGTTATACAAATTTTGTTTTTTAGCCCGTTTTGCCGCCGCGACAGTTTTCGGCGGCGTTTTATTGTCTTATTTTTTGAAAATATCGAATATCGAGCGGCGTTTCGGGGTGGAGTTCATCATATCGTTGAACTTTTCGGCGAGCGTATAATCGTCGGCAAACGCTGTTTTTGCGTCTTCTTTGAGTTTATCGATACGCTTCTGGTTGAGTTTATGTACCTGATACGATATCTCCTGAGTCTCTTCAAGGCCGAGTCTGGTGAACGCGAAGCGCAGGAATTTGCAGAACTCGGCGTAGTCGCTGTCGTTCTTGCCGGCGCTTAACAGTTCGCGGCAGAATTCCTCCGTAAATTTGACCGACTGCGCCGTTGACAGACTGAACATATCGTAAACCGTCTTTATCTCGTCGGATCCGGTGTTTTCGGTAAATACGGGGAGCAGTCCGTCGAGGAACGGCAGAGCTTCGTCGTCGGAGAACTGCGTGAGATTCACTCTCTCATCGGCGGTGAGCTCCATGAGCTCGTCCCGCGCGGCGGCGTAGTCCTTACGGTTCTTTATAGCCCTGACTCTGACGCCGAATACGAGGCAGAGCAGTTTGCCGCTGATACGTTTTTCCTGTATCTTCGTGACGTATCTCTGTACCTCTTTGATCTTGGCTTCGGTCTCTTTGCTTCGGTCGGAAAGCTTTATACCGGAAACGATGCCGGCGACGATCTCATCGGACGATGCGGTCGTAATGTCGTTGACAGAGAGGATATCGAAGAGCAGCTCTTCGGCTTCTCTTATATCGCCGGGTTTTTTCTTCTTGAATACCGCGTAATACGTCTCCATGGCCTCGCACATATAAGCCTCGTAATACGGAGGACACACGGCGAAATAACCGGAATAATGCTCGTTGAACAGATCCGTGAGTTTTTTCATATCGAACGTATTGAGCATACGCGAGAACACGTCCCACATGAGATCGTATTTCTCCGCAGCCGATAAAAAGTCGAACAGTTCTCTTCTCTTTTCGGCAAGCCCGTCGGCGGCCGTATCGGCGAACGCTTTGTTGAGGTTCACGAGTCTCGCGGTGTTGTCGGCGCCCGCGGTAATGCTTTCGAGCGTCTCTTCGACCGTGCAGAATCTCTTCACGTCGTCGGCGTAAGAAACGAGTATCGATTTCGAAGCTTCTTCATCGGCGCCGCAGGCGTATCTTTCAGCCGCGGCGTCGGCAAGGAATTTGCCAATGGGCTCGTTCGCCATGAGGTTTTCGTAACCGACGTTGTGTTTGTGAACGTATTCCGATATCAGATTGAGCACGAAATTGGCTTTCCACTCGATATGCTGATATTTTATCACGAGCAGCAGCGCGCTGCTGCTCTTTGCCGATACGAGTTCGCCGCAAAGATCAATACCGCAGAAATCGCAGAGCTGGGTGACGTTCTTATAGTACGACGAGAACGAAGCGGACGTCGCGTCCTTGAAATACAGCATTATCGGCACCGAATCGACCGCGAGCGATCTGAAGCCGTTCTTTATGACGAGTGACGCGTCCTTATACACGCCGGCTATGAATACGAGCAGTTTTTCTACGTAATCCGCGCCCCAGCCGAGTACGGTCTCGCTTACGCGGATGATCGATTCGGCGAGCAGGAGCTTGCCGCTGTAACGGGCGTATTTGCCGGAAAAACCGGATATGACGGCGAACTGGCCCGCGCCGACGCTCTTGAAAGCCTCGGGCGAGAACGCGCCCGAAGCGCGGTACATCAGATACGCGCCTGCAAGCTCGGGGGCGATCTTTTCAAGATCCGTATATATATCGAGATACGCGTGGAACGCTCTGATCTTATCGTAATCGTGCAGCATTGCGTCTTCGTAGAACGCCATAAGTTCGTTTTCAGCCGCGTTGGGTTCGGGCAGCTCGCAGAGCACGCCGGACGTTATGTCGAACACGGCGAAGCCTTCTTTTTCCGCATAGCTCTCGTTATAACCGGTGCATTTCGCGGTAACGCCGCAGACGTCGACGTCAGCCGTTTCGGGATCGTAGGCGTACGTCGAGAACGATATGTTTTTCGCAAACGAACGCGGCATGGCGTAAGAAAGCGCCGTTATCCAGAGCACTATATTCTCCTGTTCGTCGCAGATAACGAGCTTTTTGCCGTACTCATCCTTATGCATCAGCGCGCGGAACATCTTTTTGAAAACGCCGAAATTGCCGTCCGCCCCGAGGAATTTCATCACTTTGTTTACGCTCACCGCGCCGGACGGTTCTATCACCGGTTCGGGCAGATATGCCGCGCCGGTCTCGGTATAAACCATCATTCTCGGCGGCTGTGTGAAGAACATCGGCGAACCGATGAGATCGCACGGGTAAAGCGAAGTATCGCCGTCGCCGAAAAGCACGCTGTGGCTGATATGGTCGTCTCCGTCCCCGAACGGGTTTTTGCCTAAAAACGCCGATCTCGTGACAGCGTATTCGCCCTTGCCGCATCTGTAAGTATAAGAAACGGGGAGGTACGAGATGATCCTCTCGGTCAGCTCTACGCCGTCGCCGAGTTCGGGCGCTTTGTAGGCGAAAAGCGAATCGCCGAACCCGTTGTTATATGGAAAGTTTCTGTCGGCGCTGACTACGCCGAAGCCGGCTTCACCGCCGAAAAGGCCGCATTTGCGGCAGCTGTGCAAAATCTGATGTAAACTCATATATTTTCACCTCATAAGAGTAATTTCATTGCATTCTGAGCAAAATCTCAAGCGTCTCGGCAGGGTCGGTCTTCGCCGCGACTTTTGTTCTCGCAGAGACGATCATGCCGTTTTCGTCGATGATATACGTCGTTCTGACCGTGCCGTAACTTGTTTTGCCGTACAGTTTTTTCTCGCCCCATGCGCCGTACGCTTTGATCATGATAAGTTCCGGATCGGAAAGGAGCACGAACGGCAAAGCGTGTTTTTCTTCGAATTTCTTATGCGACTGCACCGTGTCGCGGCTCACGCCGACGACCTCCGCACCCGCCGCTTTGAACTTTTCGTAAAGTTCCGCATAGCCGAGCGCCTGAGCGGTACAGCCGGACGTATTGTCTTTTGAATAGAAATACAGGACGGTTTTTTTGCCCGCAAAGCCGTCGGACGTACGTATTCTGCCGTTCTGATCCGGCAGAGCGAAGCCGGGGGCTTTTTTGTTTATTTCAAACATCTTCCGTAACCTCCTATACCGTCAAGAGAGACGTAAATGATCTTTTTGTCAAGTTTTTTAGCCATTTCGACGGTGTTTTTAGTACCGCCGGGCTGTATGCGGTCTTCACTGCAGACGGCTATGAGCCCGTCGCATTTATTCACCATATAGCGGTTGCGCTCGTTATAGAGTTTCGGATAATCCGACGGGACGGCATTCCGGCACAGAATTATCCTCCCGTTTGCATTTTTAATGACTTTGTCGTACAGACCGAGCTCTTCGCGCGGTACCGTCTGCCTCTGCCCGTCGAACGGGACGGCGCACCAGAGTTCGATACCGAGTTTGCCGCGCAGCGACAGCACGGCGTCTGCGGCGATAAGGTCCGAGCCGCGGCACATACCGGTCAAAAAATATTTCACGCCGAGTTCCGCCTGCTCGGCGACGGTCTGCATTATACGCGCTTTGAGGCGCGCGGCGTTGGTCCCGGTCAGCGGAAAAGGCAGTTTTTCCGTTCTGTAACCGGTGAACGCGAGTGAAATATATCTGCCCATCGCTGCTCCGATCTTTCTTAGTAACTATATTATAAACTATAATTTCCCAAAAATCAATACCTAAATCACAATGAAAATAAACTTTTTTTCTTGACAAGCGTGATTTCACGTGATATAATATTATGAATTATTATGGAATACGATCGGAGACGGTATGGGTAAATACAGAATACAGAGAATAAACGATGAGATCGTGAAAGAGATGGTACGGATACTGCGCGATATAAAAGATCCGAGGGTGACCGGGAGCATGACGACCGTCACGGGATGCGACGTATCGCCGGATCTGAAATACGCGAAGATCTATTTCTCTTTTCTCGATCCGGTTAAGTCGCCGGAAGAGGCGGAGCAAAGACGCGCGGAGATCAAAAAAGGTCTCGTCTCGGCTCACGGATTCATAAGACGCGAACTTGCCGCTTCGCTCAACCTGCGCGTAACGCCGGAGCTGACTTTCATAGCCGACACCTCCGCCGAATACGGCAGCGAGATAAACAGGATCCTTAACGAGATCAAAACGGAAGACGAACAGCGCAAAAAAGAAAGCGGCGAAAACGGCGAAGAATGACGCGGCTCGCCCGCGTATCCCGACGCGGCAAGATCAAAAACGGTTTAAAGGAATGATAGATTACGAAAGACAATGACAGATATACGCTCGGGCGCTGCGACGTCGCGGTGGTAGGCGCCGGTCACGCCGGCATAGAAGCCGCGCTCGCCTCGGCAAGGCTCGGGCTCGATACGATATTATTCACGATGAATCTCGACTCGGTCGGGAATATGCCGTGCAATCCGTCGATAGGCGGTACGGGCAAAGGTCATCTCGTATTCGAGATCGACGCGCTCGGCGGTGAAATGGGCAGAGCGGCGGATCTCGTGACGCTCCAGAACAGGATGCTCAATTCGGGCAAGGGTCCCGCCGTACATTCGAAACGCGTACAGGCGGACCGCGCGGCTTATCACGTTCTGATGAAACATACGCTCGAAACGACGGATAATCTGCGGCTTTATCAGACTGAAATAACCGACGTTCTGGTCGAAAACGGCGCCGTCTCAGGCGTCGTAACGGCGCTCGGAGCCGTATTTGAATGCAAAGCCGCGATAATCTGCGCCGGCACGTATCTGAACGGCAGGGTGATCGTGGGCGAACACGCGTACCCCTCCGGTCCGGACGGGCTTCTGCCGGCGAATTCGCTCACCGCTTCGCTCATATCGCTCGGTATCAAAACGATGCGGTTCAAGACCGGCACTCCGCCGAGAGTGCTCAAGTCGAGCGTGGATCTCGGCAAGCTTGAAATACAGCACGGCGATACGGATATACCGTTCTCCGCGCTGACGGACGAAGAAGAACTTGCGAAGCGGCCGGATATACCGTGTTATATCGTATATACTAATGAAAAAACGCATGAGATCATAAGATCGAACCTTCACCGATCGCCGCTTTTCAGCGGGATGATAGAGGGCGTGGGACCGAGATACTGCCCGAGCATAGAAGACAAGGTCGTGAGATTTGCAGATAAGGAACGGCATCAGCTTTTCGTCGAACCGCTCGGAGAGAATACGGAAGAGTTATATATCCAGGGCTTCTCTTCTTCTCTGCCCGCTGACGTACAGGTGCAGATGCTGCACACGCTGCCGGGCTTCGAGCACGCGCTGATAATGCGTCAGGCGTACGCGATAGAATACGACTGCATCGACCCGACGCAGTTATATCCGACGCTCGAATTCAAGGATATAAGCGGTCTGTACGGCGCCGGGCAGTTCAACGGCACGTCAGGCTACGAAGAGGCGGCGGCTCAGGGGCTGATCGCCGGCATAAACGCCGCGCTGAAAATCAAAGGCGAAGAGCCTCTGATACTGTCGAGGATGGACGCTTATATCGGCGTACTGATCGACGATCTCGTCATGAAAGGGACGAACGAGCCGTACCGCATAATGACGTCGCGCAGCGAATACCGGCTGATACTCCGTCAGGATAACGCGGACGAACGGCTCACGCCGGAAGGTTACCGCGTCGGGCTGATAAGCGAAGAAAGATACGAAAAATTCAAAGAGAAACAAAGACGCATCGAAGCGGAGATACAGCGTGCGGAGCTGACGACGGTCAAAGCGTCGGATGAGCTGAACCGCGTTCTCGAAGAAGCCGGAACGGCGCCGCTTTCGGCGGGCATAAGACTTGCCGAACTGCTCAGACGCCCTCAGGTGACGTACGGTCTGATAACGGAATTCGATCCGACGCGCACAGAGAGCAAGCGGATACTGCAGTGCGCGCAGATACGGATAAAATACGAAGGTTACATCAAAAAACAGCTTGCCGCCGCCGAGCGGCAGAAGAAGCTCGAGAACAAAAAGATACCCGAGGGGCTCGATTATTCGAAAATACCGGGGCTCAGGCTCGAAGCTCAGGCTAAACTGAACGCGATAAGACCGAAAAGCATAGGGCAGGCGGCGCGCATAAGCGGCGTATCGCCCGCGGACATCTCGGTTTTACTTATAAGATTAGGCGAATAGAGAGGTAAACTATGAACACTGAAAAGAAAAAAGAACTGATGCGTCTCGCGGCGCATATACGCATGGATATACTGACGGAAGTTTATTCCGCCAATTCGGGCCATCCCGGCGGCTCGCTTTCGATAGCCGACACGCTCGCTTATCTTTACAGCGAGATACTCCGCGTCGATCCCGAAAATCCCGACTGGCCCGAACGCGACAGATTCGTGCTGTCGAAAGGCCACACCGCGCCGGCGCTGTACGCGGTGCTTGCGGAATGCGGATTCATACCCAAAGAAGATCTCACGGGATTCAGAAACATAAACAGCTATCTGCAGGGTCACCCCGATATGAAGCATACGCCGGGCTGCGATATGACGTCCGGTTCGCTCGGCCTCGGCATATCCGCCGCGGCCGGCATGGCGCTCGGAGCGAAGGTACAGGGCAAGGATTTCCGCGTTTACGCGATGCTCGGCGACGGCGAGCTTGCCGAAGGGCAGGTATGGGAGGCGTCGATGTTCTCCGCCCACTACAAGCTCGACAACCTCTGCGCATTCGTAGATTGGAACGGTTTACAGATCGACGGCAGGATCGTCGACGTTATGAATTCAACGCCGATCGACAAGAAGTTCAGAGCATTCGGCTGGTACGTACAGGTGATAAACGGCCACGATTTCGATCAGCTCGAAAAGGCCGTTGCGAACGCCAAAAAGACTAAAGGGCGTCCGTCCGTGATAATACTCAAAACGATAAAGGGCAAGGGCGTTTCGTATATGGAAGACAAGGCGAGCTGGCACGGAGCCGCGCCGAACGAAGAACAGTATAAACTCGGCATGGCGGAGCTTGACGCCGCGCTGCACGCTATAGACGCGTAAGGGAGGTACCGGAAAATGGCAGACAAAAAAGCAACGAGAGAAGCCTACGGAGAGGCTCTTGCCGAATTCGGCGCAAAATACGATAAATTAGTGGTGCTCGACGCGGACCTCGCGGGCGCGACCAAAACGGCGACGTTCAAAAAAGCGTTTCCGGACCGTCACTTCGACTGCGGCATAGCCGAAGGCAATATGGTGTCTGCGGCGGCGGGACTTGCGACTACGGGACTGATACCGTTCGCTTCCTCATTTGCTATGTTTTTGGCGGGCAGAGCGTTTGAGCAGATCAGAAACTCCATCGGTTACCCGCATCTCAACGTAAAACTCGGCGCGACGCACGGCGGCATCACGGTCGGCGAAGACGGCGCGACGCATCAGTGCCTTGAAGACTTTTCGGTAATGAGAACGATACCGGGCATGACGGTGATCTGCCCAGCCGACGCGACGGAAACGCGCGCGGCCGTAGAAGCGGCGATCAATTACGTCGGTCCCGTTTACCTGCGTTTCGGCCGCGCCGCGACGCCGGTACTCTTTGACAAAGAATCGTATAAATTCGAGATCGGCAAGGGCGTCGTAATGGCGGACGGAGCCGACGTGACGATAGCGGCTAACGGCTATATGGTGGACATAGCGCTGCAGGCGAGAGAACTTCTCAAAGCCGACGGCGTCGACGCGGCGGTATTGAACATCCACACGATAAAACCGCTCGACAGCGGTCTGATACTGTCGTACGCGGCGAAGACCGGCGCGATAGTCACCGCGGAAGAACACAACATCATCGGCGGCCTCGGTTCGGCGGTATGCGAAGCGGTATCCGCCGTGTACCCGGTACCTGTGCTTCGCGTAGGCGTGAACGATCAGTTCGGCAGAAGCGGCAAGGTGCCGCCGCTGCTCGAATACTACGGGCTGACCGCTCAGAACATAGCCGAAAACTGCAAAAAGGCGATAGGACTCAAGAGATAAACTATGAAGAAAAAGAGTAAGCGCAGAATAAAAGCCGGTAAAGTCGCCGCAAGGGTCTTACTGTGTGTTTTTACCGCGCTTATTCTGCTCTGCGCCTTCATCTTCGGCGGTGTGGCTGTGATAAACTACGGTCCGTCGAAGACGGCGAGAGACCTTTTCGTTGTCTCGATGCTCGAAACGTCGGCGGCTAAATTTCTCGCGACGTGGTATTTTTCACCCGAAGAGATAGATTCGATAGTAAACGAAAACGCCGTCATACCCGACGACGGTTTATCGGATCCGTCTCTGATAAAGATCAACCCGGAGAAAAACGATCAGAACAAAAAAGAAGACGGTTACTATTTCCCGTTCGACGAAAAGGGCGAGCCGATAGTGACCGAAGAATATACGCCGTCCGATACGCAGGGCGAGGAGACCTCGCCGCACGAAAACACGGATCCTGACAGGGAGCCTATCGAGATAATCGAGGTAAGAGGCGGCTCGTACGTCGGATTTCTGATGAAAGTGGCGGATCCGTCGCGGCTTTTCGTCGGCGTGTGCGGTGAATACGGCGGAGAAAACCAGGGCAAGACGATAATACAGCTTGCAAAATCGTATAACGCGACGGCGGCGATCAACGCCGGAGGCTTCGAAGACGAAAACGGCACGGGCAACGGCGGCATACCGCTCGGGCTCGTGATAAGTCACGGGGAGCTTCTGTTCGGTTCGCCGAACAAGAAATACGACGTTATAGGTTTCAATAACGACAATATACTCATAGTCGGCAATATGACGGCTCAGGCGGCGCTCGACGCCGGTATAAGAGACGCGGTGAGCTTCGGTCCCGTACTCGTAATGAACGGCAAAGCTTCATCGGTCAAAGGCGCGGGCAGCGGAGTCAATCCGCGCACGGCGATAGGTCAGTGCGCCGACGGCACGGTGCTCCTGCTCGTCGTTGACGGGCGGCAGGCGTCGTCTCTCGGCTGTACTTACGCCGATCTTATAGATATCATGCTCGGGCACGGCGCGGTCAACGCGGCTAATCTTGACGGAGGTACATCGTCCGGTATGTACTACGACGGTAAACTGGTCAACAAAGGTCTGTTTTACCGCGGTCTGCCGACGTGCTTTATCGTAAAATGAAGAAAAAGAAGAAACCTTCGTTCATTACCGTATATTTAGCCGCGGTATCGGCTTTCATTCTTATCGGCATCGTGATTTACGTCGTTTTAGCGGTGACGCTCAATAACTACGAAGCCGGAGCCGAAGCGCGGCGCATAGCCGCGGCGGAAGAGTCCGAGGCGGCGGCAAAAGCCGCCGAAGAATCGCGAGCCGCCGAATCGGAGCGGATAAAGAACGAACTCGAAAACGAGCGGCTGCGGAACGAGACGGATTTCAGAAAACGGCAGTCGGCGGTATCGTCGGCAGCCGAGGCTGCGGTCGCCGCGATAAAAAACACCGCGACGGCGCTGCACGGTTCTGATACTGACTCTTATCTTTCCTCTCTGATATCAAAACTGAACGAAAGCGGCTCTTCTCCGCTGTGCGAAAAGATAACGGGGCTGTTGAGCGAATACGAAAAAGAAGGCGCGCTTACGTCATATATCGATTCTCTGCCCGGCGGCTACGGATATACGAAGCGATCCGACCTGACCGCTGAAATAACGAAGGGCAGCATGACCTTTGACGTAACGCTTAAGCAAACGCTGAAAGACGGATATATACCGGAATACGGTATCGATACCGTGACCTGTTCTCTGCCCCTGTCGTCCTACACGGTGACCGTACCGGAGGGAGCGGAGCTCACGGTCAACGGCAATAAGGCGGCGGAGTCTCCGGCGGAAAAGGCGGCCGGATACGAAGACGTGCCGGACGTATTCGATCCCCCGAGAGTATCGAAGTACGTGCTTGACGGCTTTTTGCACGAGCCGAAGTTCGCCGCGTCGCTTGACGGTACGGAGCTTTCTTATACGAAGACAGACGGCGCGGTCGCTTTCACGGCGCCCGCCGACAAGGATAAAAATGAATTATATAAGGAAGAGCTGACCGGCAGGATATTCAAGCTGATATTCGATCACACCGATTTTGTCGCCGGTATATATAAGTTCTCACAGATAAAAGGCAATCTTTATCCAGGCACGAAGCTGTATACGGCGCTGTCGGGTTTCGACAACCGCTGGTATTACAACTACGATTACATACAGAACGAAAACGCGAAGATGACCGGCTTCACGGTTTTGTCGGACAGGCTGGTCAAAGCGACCGTGTCTTACGATCAGGCGCTGTACGATGCGAACGGCAAGCGTCTGCGCAGGATCGGCATGAAGTTCGAAGTGCTGATCGGCGCACCGTCCGACCCGGTCGTACCGAACGGAGCCGATACCGAAAAGTCTTACGCCTCGTGGCTTCTGATCTCGGTCGAAAACAAATAAACCGAACTGATACAGATCAAAATTTATAACATATACACCGAAAGGAAACGCTTTAAAATGATCGACATCAAATTTTTAAGAGAAAACCCTGATACCGTAAAACAGAACATAAAAAACAAGTTTCAGTTTGAAAAGCTCCCTCTCGTGGACGAGGTCATAGAGCTCGACAGAAAGAACAGATCTTATATCGCCGAGGGCGACAGGCTCCGCGCCGACAGAAACAGACTGTCGAAGCAGATAGGCGCTCTTATGGGACAGGGCAAACGCGAAGAAGCCGAAGCCGTCAAAGCGCAGGTCACCGCCAACGCCGAGAGGCTCGCGGAGCTTGAAACGCTCGAAGCCGAATGCGCCGAGCAGATCCGCGCGATAATGATGAAGATACCGAACATAATCGATCCGAGCGTGCCGATAGGCAAAGACGATTCCGAAAACGTCGAGATCGAAAGATTCGGCGAACCGAAGACGCCCGATTTCGATATACCGTATCATACCGACATTCTCGAATCTCTTCACGGCATAGATCTCGACAGCGCGAGGCGCGTCGCCGGCAACGGATTTTACTACCTTACCGGAGATATCGCAAGACTGCATTCAGCCGTTATAACGTATGCGCGCGACTTTATGATCGACCGCGGCTTCACTTACTGCGTGCCGCCTTTCATGATAAGATCGAACGTAGTCACCGGCGTAATGAGCTTTGCCGAGATGGACGCGATGATGTATAAGATCGAAGGCGAAGACCTGTATCTTATCGGCACGAGCGAACATTCGATGATAGGCAGATATATAGACCAGATGCTGCCCGAGGCTCAGCTTCCGCTGACGCTGACGAGCTATTCTCCGTGCTTCAGAAAAGAAAAAGGCGCGCACGGCATAGAAGAACGCGGTATTTACAGGATACATCAGTTTGAAAAACAGGAAATGATCGTAATCTGCAAGCCCGAGGAAAGCCCGATGTGGTTCGACAGACTCTGGAAGAACACGGTCGACCTGTTCAGAACGCTCGACATTCCTGTAAGAACACTCGAATGCTGCTCCGGCGATTTAGCCGACCTCAAGGTCAAGAGCCTCGACGTCGAGGCGTGGTCGCCGCGTCAGCAGAAGTATTTCGAGGTCGGCTCATGCTCGAACCTCGGCGACGCCCAGGCGAGAAGACTCAGGATCAGAATAAAGGGCGAAAACGGCACTTATCTGCCGCATACGTTAAACAATACCGTCGTCGCTCCGCCGAGAATGCTCATAGCGTTCATCGAAAACAACCTCAACGAAGACGGCTCGGTCAATATACCGGCTGTCCTTCAGCCGTATATGGGCGGAAAGACGAAGATAGTTAAATAATATAAAGCGGCGGGAGCAAGCCCCCGCCGGATGATATACCAACTGATATCAAACGGCGGGAGCAAGCCCCCGCCCTACTGTATTGAATGGTTCGAAAAAATTTCATTACTGCTGTAAGATTTCACGAAATCAAGCGAATATATAACTGAAGACAGATCAACCGGCGGTGTAAATGAAATGAAAGACGAAAAACTCGTAAAACTGATATTATCAGACCCCGACAGGGGCATGCGTATCCTGACCGACGAATATGCAGGCCTGATATTCGCCGTAATACGCAAATATTTATCGTCTTCTCTTTTCTCTTACGCCGACGTCGAGGACTGCGCCGCGGAAACGCTTTCCGACGCATATTTCGGATTAAAGAACTTCGACGCATCGAAAAGCAGTCTCAAAACGTGGCTATGCACGGTCGCGGAGCGCAGAGCGAAAGACGCGCTGCGAAGGTATTACAGATCGTCGGGCACGGTACCGCTCGACGAAGCAGTAAACGTCGGCGACGTCAGCGTTGAAGACGAGGCGGCGAGCAAAGCCGAAAAGGAAGCGCTCGTCAAAGCTCTCGGGAAGCTGACCCGGACCGAACGTGAGATCGTAGTGAGAAAATTTTACCTCTCACAGTCTTCAAAACAGATCGCAGAAGAGATGCGTTTATCGGTATCGAACGTAGATACGAAAACGCACCGGGCGATAGAAAAACTTCGCAGATTTCTGGAGGATATGCAGTAATGAAAAAAGACGTAACCGAAATACTGTATTCGCTTGAAGCGGAAGATCTCGGTCCTCTGCTCGATAAAAAATACGGAAAAGATTTAAATAATCAGAACAAGGCCGCGCTTTATGAAAAAGCCGCGCTCAAAACCGGCGCCGAAACAAAGACAAGACGAAAGCCGCGGCTGATCGCGGCCGTGATCGCCGCCGTGTTCGTCATTTCTCTCGCGTTCGGGATATACGCTTACGCGCTCGATGTGAAAGAGTATAACGAAGCCGTTTCATACTTCTCATCGATCGATTACCCGACCGAGGGCATGTCACGCGGCGAAATAAAAAGACTGTACCGTACGATAATCACAGCGCCGGCGGATCTGTCTGACAAAGGCGAAAAAGACGCGTACGCAGTGATAACCGGTATCGACATAAACAGCATATCGGTACAGTCGGACGAAAACACGGGAACATGGTACGAACTGTCGACCGTCGATAAATACGGCAAGCCGTGCCTGCAGTATCTGATAAAACACGACGGCGAAGACGCCGTGTGGACGTTCGGCGGCGACGGGATCTCGGTAAACAATTACTGCCCTGCAGACGGCGGCGTTATCGTCTGCGGCGGTGTAACAAAAGACACTCCGAAAAAAAACCGCTCATATCAGTTCTTCGCGCTGCTCGACGATAACGGTCAGACCGTGTGGCAGACAGTCGACGAACCGGAGTCTGAAGCTTCCTATTATTCCGCATACGCGGTCGCGATGTTGAAACGCGAAGACGGTACTTTTCTCGCGCTCGGTGACTTTGTGACCGGAGAAGGAGAAAATATAACTTCAGTCTTTACTCTGACCGGTATTGCTTCTGACGGTTCTGTCATCTCCCGAAAAGAGATACCGACAAACGATATGTTCGAAGGCGTACGTTTCGCGTTCGCAGGCGACTCCATGCCCTTCGGCGGCGGTTTCATTTCGCATCTTACCGCCGGTATAGATATCGGCTACGTAATGATAAGCGCGGACGGTACGTTAAGCGACGTATTCGCATTTGCCGAAGACGGATATGATTACGAGATCGTCGATATGATCGCGCATGAGGGAAAACTGTATCTGTCGGTCGACGCCGTAAGAGAGCTTCAGGGGAGCAACAAGCCGTCAAACTACGATTCTCGGCGCGTGTTTTTACTGTCTACTCTGCTGAAAAAGCTCATAAGCCCGTCAAGTGCATTGTATCACTCGTATTTCTGCACAGATATTTTAAAAGAAAACTGCGACGCTCTGCTCATAGTCTGCGATCCCGATTCGGATATGCCTTACACCTATTATAAAGAAAGCGGCGCGATGGCCGACGTGCTCGGCAGGGATGAAGAAGGCAGACTGATCTGGAAGACAAAGAGCATAGATTACGGGGTAACGTATTACAAAAGATACGATTCCAACCCGTCGGGCAAGATGCTTCAGGTCTACGGCGGATATACGGAATACAAATATACATTTGACAAAGACGGCAGATCTGCCGTTAAAGTGAACCTCGGCACGCATACGGGCGGATATAAATACTGACCTGTATTAAATACGGCGCGGCGTGTCGGGACGATATGCCGCGCCGTTTTTTTGAGGTCGGATATGAAAAAACTGATTATCGTCGTAATAATAACCTGCGCGGCGCTTCTGCGTTCGTGCCTCGGTTTGATCAACAGACCGGCACAGACCGAAACGGAGACGCACACGGAGACGTTTTACACGCCGGAGCGGGCGGTCGACGTGCCGCTTTACGGCGATTACCGCTACGCTTACGAAACGCTTGATGAAAGTCAAAAGCCGCTTTACGATAAGATCAGAGACGGTGCGCTCACATTCAAACAGTACGTCGAGATCGACGACGCGCTTGATGCGTCTTACGTCTATCAGGCGGTGTTTTTCGATCACCCCGAGCTGTTTTTCATAACCGAAAAACCGAAAATACTGGAAGGCAGACTGTATTACAGATACGTTTTCACGTCCGACCGGATCGAGCAGGCCTTCGCCGATCTTGATCAGGCGTTTAACAAATTCGTTATAGAAAACATAACTGACGGCATGAGCGAGTTTGAAAAGTTCTTTACCGTCTACACTTATATCGTAAATATAACGAAATACGCCGACGAAGAATACGATCTGTATGAAAAAGGCGCGTTCACGTATGAGGTTTACCGCAAAATGAGCGCGGCAGGTCCTCTGTGCGACGGCAGATCGATCTGCACCGGCTACGCGAGAGCGACGCAGTATCTGTGTCAGCGGCTCGGTATAAAGTGCTTTACCGTAAACGGCTACGGCAACGAGGGCGACCATTATTTCAATATAGTAAATCTCGGCGGCGACTGGTATTATTCCGATACGACCTGGGGCGATCCCGTCGGTTCGGACCGGAGCATAGATTATCTCACCTATTACTATTTCTGTACGACGACGGAAGAAACGCTGCGCACGAGAGAGGTCCGCTCAGTCATACCGATGCCCGAATGCACCGCGACAAAGTATAATTATTACGTCTATTTCGACCTGTACGCCGAAAATCTTGAAGAAGCCGACGCGAAGCTTTTGCGCGAATATCAAAAAGGTCTGCGCGATCTGTCGGTAAAGGTCCCTTACGGATCGGCCGGCGAATCGATATACGAAGCTCTGAAGGCAGGTTCGCTCTACTCCTTTGCTGACGACAACGGCGTCGGGATCGATTCTTACCGCATAGCGTACGGCAAAGACACGCAGATCATCATAATAAGGTTCTGATATGAAGCTCGGTTATTCTCACACAAGAGCCGCGGCATACGCGGGCATAGTGGCGCAGTCGCTTTATCTCGGGCTTATACCGGTGCTGTTCGCCGCGTTCAAAAACGAATTCGGGCTCACTTACGAACAGCTCGGAAGGATACCTCTGATCAACTTTACGCTCCAGATAATACTCGATCTGTTAATGGTGAAATTCGGCGACAGGTTCAAACTCCGCGCGCTTGCGATAGTTTCAAATTCGCTCGGCGTTATCGGGCTCGTTCTGCTTTCGGTGCTGCCGCGCGTAATGACCGGCGCGCCTTACGCGGCGCTGATGATCTCGACCGCGTTTCTCGCGATCGGCTGCGGACTTATTGATTTAGCGATAAACCCCGTAATAAACGCGCTTCCGGCGGCTAAGCAGCGGGCGGAGCTGCCGCTTTTGCATTCGTTTTTCTGCTTCGGATCGGTATTCACTTTTCTTACGGCGACTCTGTTCGTACACTTCGCAGGGACCGAAAAGTGGTATCTTTTGCCGCTCGTAACGGCGTTGATACCGGCGCTCGATCTTATAGCTTTCATATTCGTGCCTATTATCGACAATAACCGAAGATCGGGTAAAGCCGGGGTAAAAAAGAAATTTATATCTGTTTTATTCATTCTTCTCATGCTTATGATGATCTGCGCGGGGTCTGCCGAACAGGCGGTCTCGTCGTGGATATCGCTTTTCGCTGAGCTCGGTCTGTCTATGCCGAAGCTGTGGGGCGACATTATCGGCTTATGCGGTTTTTCGCTCTGTATGGCGATCGGGCGTATGCTCTACGGGCTTTTCGGCGCGAAACTCGACATGAGAAAAACTCTGCTCTTCTCTGCTTTGTGTTGTGTTGTATCGTATCTCGGCATTACGCTTATACCGAACAATACCGTTTCGCTCGTATTCTGTGCGTTGACCGGCTTTTCGGTCGCTGTGATGTGGCCGGGCGTACTGTCCATCGCATCGGATGAGATATCCGCCGACAGCGTGCCGATGTTCTCTATGCTCGCGGTGTGCGGGGATACCGGCTGCGCGGCGGGACCGTGGCTGATCGGTTTGATCTCCGACGCGGTCGACTCCGGCTCGATAACGTCCCCTCTCACGTATACCGGCGCGGAGGTCGCAACAAGGACCGGCATACTTGCCGCGATAGCCTTCCCCGCCGCCATGGTACTGTTCTGCGTACTGATCTTAAGAAAAAAGAAAAGCAAATAAAACGCGCCCGGAGCCGATAACGGCTTCGGGCGTTTTTATCTGCAGTTACGCACTTTCTTTTTGAGGCAGTAAACTTATATAGATTTCGCCGCAGCCGGAATTATAACTTTAAACTGTCAGTTATGATTGCCTTCGGCAAGTTATGATCGGCTTCGCCGAGTTATGAGCGCTTCACACGTTATGGACCGCTGTGCTTCCTTAATTGCATTTCCCCGTTGTGCCGCGACCCCGACGGAATATCGCGACCGGACCGAACCCGAGCGCTTTCCGTTCGCTTTTGGGGTTCCCCGCCCCCTTACGGGAACCCCCACCGCTCTCAAGTTCGCGGCGGGGAACCCCTTTACCACCCCAAACCCCGCCTTTTTTCCCCCCCCGATATCCTCGGGGCTTTTTCCGCCCGCCGCCGCACCCCCTCGATATAATCGAGGGCAGGGGGGAGGAAAGGGGTTTGGGGAACAGGAGGGCGGGGGTTCCCCAAGGTAATTTAATGTCGCCTGTGGCGACTCCTCAGTTTTCAACTGTCAACCGATTCTTGATTAAAAAACACGCCCGATCGCAGATCAAGGCGTGTTTCTGTATATTTCTTATACTCCGCGGCGATAATGATGAAAAACGAAAGGAGTTTTTATCATGGCGCTTTTTGAAGACGAGAGAACGCCGAGAAACGGCAGACACATCAAAGGAGTATCGTGCGACGTGAAAAACTGCATTTATCACACCGAATACGATCAGTGCACCGCCGACAGAATAGCCGTCGGCCCGTCGTACGCGAGCTCATGCTCCGATACGGTATGCGCGACGTTTACGCCTAAGAGTACCGTCTGATCAGTTTTTCAGCGAGTGTATCGGCGCGGGGATCCTGCCGCCGCGGGCAATGAACTTTGCCGGGGACAGAGTGCTTATCTTCATAACGGGCGCTTCGCCGAGAAGGCCGCCGAAGGTAACGCTGTCGCCGGCTTTTTTGCCGTACGCTGGTATGACGCGGACGGCGGTGGTCTTCGTATTCGCCACGCCTATGGATATCTCGTCGGCGATCAAGCCGCATATTACGGATTCATC
This sequence comes from Clostridiales bacterium, assembly GCA_016281775.1. Lineage (GTDB taxonomy): Bacteria > Bacillota > Clostridia > Oscillospirales > CAG-272 > UBA1248. The sequence goes on from JAEEJH010000127.1 coordinate 37,521, forward strand.
CGTATCGCCCGGTATGGCGATCATATCGAGACCTACCGAGCATACGGCGGTCATCGCTTCGAGCTTTTCTATCGTGAGCGCGCCTTTGCTTACGGCTTCGATCATGCCGGCGTCTTCCGAGACCGGTATGAACGCGCCGGAGAGACCTCCGACGTGTGAAGACGCCATGACGCCGCCCTTCTTCACCGCGTCGTTCAACAGCGCCAAAGCGGCGGTCGTGCCGCAGGCTCCGCAGATTTCAAGTCCCATTCCCTCGAGTATCCTCGCGACCGAGTCGCCGACGGCGGGCGTGGGGGCGAGAGAGAGGTCGACTATGCCGAACGGCACCCCGAGACGTTTAGACGCCTCGCGCGCGACGAGCTGACCCATACGCGTTATCTTGAACGACGTGCGCTTGATCACTTCGGCAAGTTCGGAAAAGTCGCAGTCGCCGGCTCTCGCTATCGCGGAAGCTACGACGCCGGGGCCGGAAACGCCGACGTTTATCACGCATTCGGCTTCGCCGGTACCGTGAAAAGCACCCGCCATAAAGGGGTTGTCCTCCGGTACGTTTGCGAACACCACGAGTTTGGCGCAGCCGATACAGTCTTTATCGCGCGTAAGATAAGCGGTCTTTTTTATTATTTTACCCATGAGGGCGACCGCGTCCATATCTATTCCGGCTTTGGTCGAGGCGACGTTTACCGACGAGCAGACCTTGCCCGTCGTCGCGAGCGCCTCGGGGATTGAATTTATGAGTCTCTCGTCTGCGCCGGTAAAGCCCTTCTGCACGAGGGCTCCGTAACCGCCTATGAAGTTTATGCCGAGCGCGTCGGCGGCGCGGTCGAGGGTTTCGGCTATTTTAACGTAATCCTCTTCCGAATAATACCCTCCGAGAAGAGATATCGGGGTAAGCGATACACGTTTGTTTATTATCGGTATACCGTATTCCTTCTCTATCTGCTCGACCGTCTGTACGAGTTTGCCGGCTTTGCCGGTTATTTTACCGTATATCTTATCGCAGGCGGTCTTCGGAGAATCCGAAGCACAGTCAAGAAGCGAAATGCCCATAGTGACCGTGCGTATGTCAAGGTTCTCTTCCTTGACCATATTTATAGTTTCGAGAATATCTTTTGTGTTTATCATGGCTCAGATCCTGTGCATCGAATTGAACACGTCTTCATGCATGACTCTGCAGTCGAGCCCGCGCTCTTTGCCGAATCCGGCGAGCAGGTCGACAAATTCCGTGAACGGAATACTCAGCATATCGATATCCGCCACCATTATCATGGCGAAGTATTCTTTCATGACGCTTTGAGATATATCGACGATATTCGCGTTCTTTTCGGCGCAGATCGCGCTGACCTTTGCGATTATGCCGACGCTGTCGCGTCCGACGACTGTTATAACGGCTTTCATTTTTCATCCCCCGTTCGTGTTGTTACGGTACATTATATCATCATTAAATGAACATTTCAAGGCGCATAAAAAAATATATTATTTTCGCAAAAATAATTGAAAATTCGCTTTCAATATGTTATAATATAAAAAATATCGGTTTTGGAGTTTAAAATGGACGATCAGGCTACAAATTACGTTGAATATTCGGTAGATAAAAAGGTCGAGGCGGCTGATAAACTCAAACGCGCTCTGTATTTCACGCTCATCGGCGTTATCATGATCGCGCTCGTACTGGTGCTCGTAAAATTCGGCGGCCCTTTCATTTACGTTACGCCGCTTATACTCATTATCGGCGTTCCGCTCGCAAAATTCTTTTTCAGATATCTGCAGTATGAATACAAATATACAGTCGACAGAAGCAGCTTCAAAATGGAACTGATACACGGCAAGGCGAAGCCGAAGCTGTTATACGAAACGGACGTGAAAGATATGGAATTCGCCGTGCCGTACGACGATATCAACCGCGACAAATATCCCGACCGCGATTTCGACACGGTCGTAAAATGCGCCGAGAGCATGACAACGCCTGACTTATACATACTCGCCTTCAAAGACAAAAACGGCAAACGCGTACTGATGTACTTCAACGCCTGCCACAAGGCGCTCAAAATAATGAATTACTACAACAAAAAAATCATAATTTCACCGTCGCTCAGGCATTAAAACGTACCGTTATTCATACAGTATATCAAAAATACTGTATGGAGATACGACGATGAAAAAACTGACTGCGGCCGTTATCATTCTTTTTATTACTTTGCTCTTCTCTTCCTGCGGGTCGGCTTCTTATTACAGGGAAGCCGCCTCCGTATTCGATTCGCCTTACAGCGCCTGCGCACGCATAGCCGACGGCGGCGAGATATACGAAGCGAAGATTGATCGAGACGAAGACGGAGTCGTCACGATCGAATTTCTCGAGCCCTCGCTTTTATGCGGCATAAGTTACGGTTTCGACGGTGAAGAATACCGTCTGTCATACGGCGGCGTTTCGCTCAAGCTTGACGGCGGTGCCGAAGACAAGGTCTCGGACGGCGTTTACGTCTGGTACGGGATGCTCTCGCCCGACATAGCGTCGGTGACGGGGAGAAAAGTCAAAAACGCAGACAAGACGTATAACGTTCTGACGGACGGGCAGACCGAGTATACGCTCGACGCAAAGACCGGCGCACCGGTACTCGTCACACGGGGCGATACGGCGATATCATTTACGGAGTTTGAAAATCATGCCGAACTACCCGAAGGTACGGGCTGAGATCAAAAGATCGGCCCTCGAAAACAACTATGAACTGATAGGCCGTCTGACCGGTAAGCCTCAGATCGCCGTCGTAAAGGCGGACTGTTACGGTCACGGTATAGAATGCGCGGGAGTGTTTTACGATCGCGGCTGCCGCGTTTTCGCCGTTTCCGGCACGGGCGAGGCGATATCTCTGCGCGAATTCTTCAACGGCAGAGGCGAGGCGCCGGAAATACTGATACTCGGCTACGTGAACCCGAAAGACGTTCCGGCGCTGATCGATAACGACGTGATAACCGCGATGTTCAGCAGCGAATACGCAGAACTCTGCCGCGATAACGTTCCCGCGGGCAAAAAACTGCGCGTGCATATAAAGATCAATACCGGAATGAACCGCATCGGTTTCGACGAGAATGAAATAAAAGACGCGTTTCACGTCTGCCGTATGAAAGAATTTTCGGTCGAAGGCGCGTTCACGCATTTCGCTTGCGCGGATGAAGAGGCCGAGGCGCCGACGGTTTATCAGCGCGCGCGTTTCGACAAAGCGGTCGCGGAGCTGAAACAAAGCGGCGCGGAGCTGAAACTGATACACGCGTACAACAGCGCGGCGAGTCTGAGATTCAAGCCGGAATACGACGCGGTACGCTCGGGCGTCGTACTGTACGGCATGGCTCCGTCCGACGTCGTTTCGCACGGCGGCCTGCAGCCCGTAATGACGCTCAAGACCGAGGTCGCGCAGGTAAGGACGCTTCACAAAGGCGACCGCGTTTCTTACGGCTGGGAATTCGAAGCGCCCGGTACGATGCAGGCGGCGACGCTGCCTGTCGGCTATGCGGACGGCTATATAAGAGCGTACCGCGGCGGCTACGCTTTGATACACGGCAAAAAAGCGCCGATCATCGGACGTATATGTATGGATCAGCTCATGGTCGACGTTACAGATACAGCTAACGTAAAATGCGGAGACGAAGCCGTTATGCTCGGCGGTGGAGGGATCAGCGCGGACGAGCTTGCGGCGCTTTCGAATACGATAAATTACGAGGTGACGTGTCTTATATCGAAGCGCGTCAGAAGGATACTTGTATGAAACGTCTGATCTGCCTTGTTTTGCCGCTTATTATCCTCTTCTGCTCGTGCGCGCAGAATGCTCCGCACACGGCAAAAACCGAAGAACCCGGCACGTCGGGCAAAATAACGGCCGCCGAAACGTCAGCCGTAACGGAAGAACAGACGGACAAGCCTCTGCCGGATAACGTGACGGAAGAAGACGGAGTGCTCGTCTATCACGCGAAGGATTACGTCATCAGATATCCGAAAGGTTTTAACGCGGTCTACGACGGCGGTAAGCTGACTCTGTCGCCTGAATCCGGCAAGGGGCGGTACGTAACGGTCGAACCGACGGATATACCTTTTTCCGACAGGCTGTCGGCAAAAGAAACCGCCGAAGCCGTCGCCGTGTCGCTCTCGGCGACTCTTACGGACGGGCCCGAGACTATGGAACTCGGCGGAGCGTATTGCGTGCGTTTCGGAATGCTGTCCGGCGGTGCGTACGTGACCGGCTATATCTGCCGCGCCGGCGGCCCGGTGTATATAATGTGCGCCGGTACCGAAGATAAAGAAGACGATCTGCCCGTGCGAATAGCGCAGACCGTAAAATTCAATATAAAGGAGAACGCGCAATGAAACGATTCCCCGGTGAAGCAATATCAGACAGACCCATGGAATGTCAGACCGACTGCGGCTGGTTCGACGACGTGCGCCGTATAAACGGCTTTATAGACCTGCGCAGATACGAAGACGACAAAACGGTGCTGAAAAATCCCCACAAGGGGTGGTTCTGGCACTTTATCGACAACGGTCTCCGTTCGCCGATCTACCGCAACAGAACGAAAAAAGGCGATCACGCAGAGTATTTTCCCGGTATGAACCATCTTTACCTGCGTTTCGACTGGTCTGACGTTGAAAAAGAAGAAGACGTTTACGATTTCGGCTTTCTCGACGATATAATGGACGAGTGGTCCGCGTACGGCTACCGTTTCCAGCTCCGCGTCGTCTGCTACGAATCGTCGCCCGGTATGGATTTCGCGACGCCCGAATACGTTTTCAAAAACGGCGCGCGCTGTTATAAGATACCCGACCGCAACTATCAGCCGGATTACGCCGACGAATACTTTTTGTCGCGCGTCGATAAATTCTTATCGAAGCTCGGCGAAAAATACAATAACGACGACAGAATAGAGCTGATCGATATCGGTACCTACGGCACGTGGGGCGAAGGCCACACGGTCGAGGGCGAAAACGCGGTTTACCCGGTCGAGACGATCAAGAAGCATATAGATATGCATATAAAACATTTCCCGGACAAGTTCGTCATTTGCAACGACGACCATATAGTCGGCAGGATCGCGCACGGCGGCTGTCAGGAGATACTCGATTACGCCTACGAGCGCGGGCTCGGACTTCAGGACGATTCGATCTGCTGCGACTATTATTCGGTCGTCAACGGCTACGATACGATGAGAGCGACGTGGGCTTTCAGAAAGCTCGCGGACAGAGCGCCGTCGGTCATAGAATTCGCGCATTACGGTTATATACACCCGCAGTTTGAAGATTTTTACCGCAACGGGCTGACGATAGTCGAGTGTCTTAAGAATTCGAAAGCGACCTTCGCCGGCTTCCACGGCTACCCGGATATATTTTATAAAAGCGATAAATGGCTCGCCGAATACTGCGCGAACAGGCTCGGCTACTGGTATTTCGTACCGTCGGCAGTCGTGCCGGAGCTTACCGCGTCAAATCACAACCGCGTGAGCGTTACCGTCAAAAACAAAGGCTGGAGCAAGGCTTACCACGAAAAAAGGATAGTTTTCGCCGTGACGGGCGAAGACGGAACGGTCTATAAGTCCGAGACCGGCGCGAAAATCGACGCGCTCGATACCGAAGAAGAAGCCGTTTACACGGTCAATCTCGATCTGCGCGGCGTACCGGGAGGCGAATATTCGGTCTGTATCGGCGTTTTCGAAGGCGATACTCCGATAAAACTCGCGCTCAAGGACGAGATCAAACGCGGCGATTTTTACGAGATCGCAAAGAGGACGGTAAGGGCTCTGTAATACGTTTTCGGAGATAATATGGCTTTATTTTACATCGCCGACCTGCATCTTTCGTTGAACGACGAAAGCAAAAGCATGAGCGTTTTCGGCGGAAGATGGAAAGATTACGAACAAAAGATAGAACGCGAATGGAGAGCCGCCGTGAAAAACGAAGATACCGTCATTCTCGGCGGCGATCTGTCGTGGGCGATGACTCTGCCGGCGGCGCTGCCCGATTTCGCGTTCATCGATTCCCTGCCCGGGCGCAAGATCGTGCTCGAGGGCAATCACGATTTTTACTGGAACAGTCTGAAGAAGATGAAACAGTTCTGCGCCGACAACGGCTTTTCGTTTGAGTTTTTGCGAAACAACGCGTTTTCCGTCGAAGGCGTAGCCGTCTGCGGCAGCCGCGGCTGGTACACCGACGACAAGGTGATACCCGAGACGAACGCCGACAGCAGGAAGATAATCGCCCGCGAAGCGGGAAGGCTCAGAGCTTCACTTAACGCCGGCAAAGAACTCGGCGAACCAGTCGTATTCATGCACTTTCCGCCCGTTTTCGGCAAGTACAAATGCGAAGAATTCATTGATATAATGCTGCAATACGGAGTGAAGGACTGTTATTTCGGTCACATCCACGGCAAATACGACGCGCCGCCGGTCGAGTATTACCGCGGTATAGCGTTTCACTTCGCCGCGGCGGATTTTCTGTTCTTCAAGCCGCTCAAGGTCAACTGAAATTCGGCTCGCTTGAGCCGATTTTTTATTTTACGCGCGCCCCTCGACGAAGCCGTGGAAAGATTAATAAATTATAAATTTTTACAAATATAAGTTGACAAATAATTTATTGCGAGTAAAATAATAATGTTATAATATGTCTAAAGACGAAAGGAACATTTCAAAATGAGTTTCAAATCAGTATCAGAACCCGAAAAGAACGTAAGAGTTATCGAATTTAACTGCGACAGAGCGACTTTCGACGCCGCAGTTCACGAAGTATATCTTCGCAAAGTGAAAAAAATGTCCGTACCGGGTTTCCGTCCCGGCAAGGCTCCGCAGAGCTTCGTTGAGAAAATATACGGCAAGGGCGTATTCTATGAAGACGCGATAAACGATCTTATACCGCAGCTCTGGCCCGACGCGCTCAAAGAATCGGGACTTGAACCGGTAAGCCGTCCCGAGTTCGACATGGTTGACCTGAACGAAGAAGGTCTTACCCTCTCGGCAAAATTCTACGTAAAACCCGAGGTCACCGTTGAAGGCTACAAGGGCATCGAAGCCGAAAAGAAGGTCGGCGAGATCACCGAAGAAGCGATCAACTCCGAGATCGATTCCGTAAGAGAAAGAAACGCGAGATCGATCGAGATCACCGACCGCCCAGCCAAACTCGGCGACACGGTAACGCTCGATTACTCCGGCTCCGTCGACGGCGAGCTTTTCGACGGCGGCACGGCTGAAAAACAGCCGCTTGAGCTCGGCTCCGGTCACTTCATCCCCGGTTTCGAAGATCAGTGCGTAGGCAAGAGCATCGATGAAGATTTCGTCGTATCCGTAACGTTCCCCGAAGATTACGGCGCCGAGAATCTCGCCGGCAAAGCCGCCGAATTCAAATGCAAGATCCACGCGATCACCGAAAAACAGCTGCCCGATCTTGACGCGGACTTCGTAGCCGACGTATCCGATTTCGAGACCGTCGATGAATATAAAGCCGACGTTAAGGCAAAACTCGAAAAAAGAGAAGCAGAACGCGCCGAGAACGAATTCAAGGACGCCGTTACCGAAAAACTGATCGCTCTCATCGTCGCCGACATCCCCGCCGTGATGATCGACAACGAGGTCGCCATGGAGATACAGAGCTACGACAACAGACTCAGATCCCAGGGGCTCTCGCTCGATATGTACCTCAAATACACGGGCATGACGATAGAACAGATGGAAGAACAGTTCAGGCCGAACGCCGAAAAGCAGGTCAGACTGCGCCTCGGCCTTGAAAAGATCGCAGAACTCGAGAATATCGAAGTAAGCGACGAAGAGATCGAAGAAGAATACGCAAACATAGCGAAAACATATAATATGGAAGCCGAAGAAGTCAAGGCGAGGATCCTTGCCGACGACATCCGCGCCGACCTCAGAGTCAAAAAGGCGATAGAGCTCGTCGAGGCGGCGGCAGTACCGCCGGCTTCCGACGCTGAATGATCAAGGAGGCATCATGACAGAAAAATTTGACCGTAACACGACAGTACCGATAGTAGTCGAGCAGACCAACAGAGGCGAACGCAGCTACGATATCTTTTCGAGACTGCTTATCGACCGTATCGTCTATCTCGGCGAAGAAGTAAACAGCGCGACCGCTTCGGTCATCATCGCGGAGCTTTTGTTCCTCGAAGCGCAGGACCCCGATAAAGACATATTCTTCTACATCAACAGCCCCGGCGGATCGGTCTCCGACGGTCTCGCGATATACGATACGATGAATTACATCAAATGCGACGTCAGCACGATCTGCGTAGGCATGGCGGCGAGCATGGGCGCTTTTCTGCTCTCCTCCGGCGCCAAGGGCAAGCGCCTTGCGCTGCCGAACAGCACGATAATGATCCATCAGCCGTCCGCCGGCACGCAGGGTCAGATAACCGATATGCAGCTTCATCTCGAATACTACAAGAAGAATAAAGAAAGGCTCAACAGAATACTTGCCGCGAACACCGGCAAGAGCTACGAGCAGATCTGCGCCGACACGGAGCGCGATAACTTCATGTTTGCCGAAGAAGCTCTCGAATACGGGCTTTTCGACAAGATAGTTTCAAACAAAAAGGTGAACTGATGGCAACATCAAAAAGAAATCAGGTACACTGCTCTTTCTGCGGCAGAAGCAGCGAAGACGTTTCGTTCATCATCCCGTCCCCTATCAGCACCGCTTATATATGCAATTACTGCATAGATACGTGCAGCGAACTGATAGAAAGCGATTACGATGAGATAAAGGGCGGCAAGGATGAGGGCGGCAAGCTGTCGTTTGATTCTCTGCCCACGCCTCACGAGCTTAAAAAGACGCTTGACGAATACGTAATCGGGCAGGATCAGGCTAAAAAAGTCCTCTCCGTCGCGGTCTACAACCACTATAAGAGGATCCTTACGAAAGCCGATAAGCCGAAAGACGGCAAAAAAGGCAAAAAGCCTGCGTCAGCCGAAGACGCGGATAAAGAGCAGGTCGATATTCAGAAAAGCAACGTGCTGCTGCTCGGTCCGACCGGCGTAGGCAAGACATATATCGCGCAGACTCTCGCAAGAACGATGAAAGTACCGTTCGCGATAGCCGACGCGACGACGCTGACCGAAGCCGGCTACGTCGGCGAGGACGTTGAGAATATACTGCTCCGTCTCATCCAGGCGGCGGATTACGACGTGTCTCTCGCCGAAAAGGGCATAATATATATCGACGAGATCGACAAGATATCGCGCAAGAGCGAAAACCGTTCGATCACGCGCGACGTATCGGGCGAAGGCGTTCAGCAGGCGCTTCTGAAGATCCTCGAAGGTACGGTCTCAAACGTTCCTCCGCAGGGCGGGCGCAAGCATCCTAACCAGGAATTCATTCAGATAAACACCGAAAACATCCTCTTTATCTGCGGCGGCGCGTTCGACGGGCTGTCGGAGATAATCGAGAACCGTATGGGACGTCAGTCGGTAGGCTTCGGCGCAGAAAAGCGCACGAAGGCGGAGAGACTCCGCGAGGGCGTATTTTCAAACGTCGAATCGCAGGATATAGTCAAATACGGGCTGATACCCGAGCTCGTCGGCAGACTGCCGGTCATTACGACGCTTGAAGCGCTCGACTCGGCCGCTCTGACACGCATACTGCGCGAACCGAAAAACTCGCTCGTCAAGCAGTATACGGAGCTTCTGCGCCTCGACGGCATCGAGCTGACCTTCGACGACTCCGCGTGCGAAGAGATCGCCGCGCTCGCGATAAAGCGCAACACCGGCGCGAGAGGTCTGCGTTCGATAGTCGAATCGCTGATGCTCGACATCATGTACGACGCACCGTCGGATCACGACAAAAAGAAGATCGTCATAACAGGCGAGCTTGTCAAGGCAAAATGCGATAAATGATCCAAAACGGACTGTTCTTATCGGCAGTCCGTTTTGATATTTTTTAAAAAATCCGTTTTTTTGTGACGCACAGCGTTTTTTTGCATGTTATATAGGTGAAACGGCAATGCGTTCGGAGGACATTATGGAAGATAAGGACATTGTAGAGCTGTTTTTGATGCGCAGCGAAGACGCTCTGCGTGAAGTATCCGAAAAATACGGAGCATATCTGAAAAAAACCGCATACACGATAGTCGGCAACAATTCCGACGCCGAAGAATGCGTCAACGACACGTATTTAAGCGCCTGGAACAGCATACCGCCGCATCGACCGGAGGTGCTTTTGACCTATCTCTGCAAGCTCTGCCGCAATCACGCGCTTATGAAGCTGAGATACAACAGATCGGAAAAGCGCGGAGGCGGTAAAGCGATAAAAGCGCTTGACGAAATAGCGGAAGTCATACCGGGTCAGACCGACGATGAGGGCGAGAGCGAGGCGATCGGGCGCTGTGTACGCAATTTCGTATATTCGCTCGATTCTGACGAGAAAAACGTGTTTTTACAGCGGTATTTCCGGTTTTACGATATAAGAACGATATCGAAAAACACCGGTTTTACGCAAAGTAAAGTCAAGATGATGCTCAAACGCAGCCGCGACAGACTGAAAATCAAGCTTGAAAGCGAGGGATTGATGTGAAAAAATCGGATATAATCGCCGACGCGCTCGGACAGCTCGACGAGAAGACTCTCACGATACCGGAACCGCCGACTAAAGACCCCGACCGGTATTTGCTGCCGCAGATAGTTGCATTTTTGGCAGCCGCGCTCGTATTCGTCATTTCTCTGCCCTATCTGCGTACGCTTCTGATCAGAGCTCCGGAGAGTCCCGTACCCGCCGCTTCCGGTACCGGTACCGGCGCTGACACGGAAGAATATAAAGGTAATAACAAAACAAAATGGAAATTCATAACCGAAGGTCAGCCCGAATCCGACCCCGGCTGGAATTTCAGTACGGATAAAGTCATAGACGCGGAGGCGCAGCCATATTTTCCGGATCTGACGATCGAAGAATGCGAAATAACCGGGCATAACGCGGCGATATTCCCCACCGTCGGCGTGCTCGAGGATTATTGGGATCGGCTTGACGGTCAGGGCTTTACAAGGCTGCAATGCGGAAACGAGAACCTGTTTTACAATAACGGCGTGCTCATACGCGAACAAAGGTGTGAAAACCCGAGAACACACACAGGCGACTGGTTTTGCGTAAACGTCTACGTTCATCGTCAGACCTCGGGCGGCGTTACCGCCGACGAAGCGATCGGGCTGATCAACGAAAACTGCCTTAAGGAAACGATAACGACGCGAGGCGGTGACAATCAGATCGTCGAAGCTGAATTCACCCATGACCCCGTTCATTTTGCCGTCGATATAACTCCTTCGGGATTTTTCGCACTTACGGGGATGCAGATATTCATATGCCCGTGGAATCTGCCGAATAATAAGTTCCCTTACGCTGTCGCGTTTTTTGTAAACGAAAACGGCGCCGTCAAAACGGATATGGGATGCGATCAGAAAATATTCGCCCAGATGTCAACCGCTTTTTACGATATCGAAACGTGTCTTTCGAAAGACGGATATTTCGGCGTGCCGGTTTTATGCGATACGGACGGTGACGGCAGCCGTGAGATGGTACTTCTTACTCCATATTCAACCTATAAGAAAAGTCAGGTTTATCTGACCGTATATGATACAGTTACGCCGGCAGTGCTTGCGAGAAGCAAAACGCTGACCTTCAAGGCAGAACATCAGAAACTTCTATACGCTGAAGGCGGTCACGCTGTGCTTCACAGCAGCTCAGACGACGGAGCTATAGACGAATATTTTGAAGTCAAAGTCACAGACGGTCAGATCGCGTTATACGACGAATACGGCAAAGCGGTCGATCTCAATCTTCTGCCGGAGTCGCCGCTTGACACGGATATCAGCCCGAATGAGCCGTATAAATTCACCGTTATCGATAATGACGACGAATTCGTCACCGAAGAGCTTGTTGACGAAAAAACGTCTCTTACACAGGATTATGATATTGACAGGGAGACCTTCACATGTCCTCTGGTATTCGACGTAGGCGGCAGAAAGTGGATCATCGAAAGCGAGTATTCTAAAAATATCGGGCTTTTTGAATACGCCGACGGTGAATTCAAAGACGCCGGAGGTTATAAATTCAGATATAACAGCCTTGCGATGCTGTATATGGCGAACAGATCGGACGGCAGAAACGTATACGCATCTTCGGGATTTACGCGTGACGGGATATACCGATATGATTTACTGACGGGCGATGTATATACGTTTATCAAGACGAAAAATCTTTGCTCGAGCCCTTATTACGTAAACGGCGTGCTTCTTTACGTGTCGGTCAAAAACAACGTTTACACGCTCAAAGCGGCGGTGCTGTCCGAGAAAAATATCTACCGTATATGTCAGATCAGCTCCGGCGATCATCCGTCGGTCATGCTTACCGATAACGGAGCTTTCGCGGTGATCGGCAAAACGGTTTACTTTATGGGTCTTAACGGTAAAGTTGAAAAGATCGCCGAGCTGCCAGGCACGGGTATGATGCTTGAAACCGACGGTGAAAAACTCTATGCATACAACAGAAAAGATCATACGCTTGCGGTCGTCGACAGACGCGGAAACACGCTGACGCGTAACGTTGAGGGCGAATACGCGGAGAAAATCTGCAATTCTTCAAATGCGCCGAAATTAATAAACATATGCCGCGGCGCGCTCGTCAGCTGCTATAAGAAAGCCGACGGAAGCCTCGGTCTGTATCTGTATCACCCCGACGCCGACGCCTGGGAAGATTTAAGCTGCACGCCCGGCTTTTCGGTCAACTATTTCAGCTTCTGCGTTGAAAGCGGCAGTATATATGTTGCGGCGGCCGGAGGCGACAAGGCCTGTCTTATGATATATCCGCCCGAACAAAATACGCCGGTCATATTCACGGAACCGATACGGTAATGAAAAAAACAGGCCGAAAACGTAAAATTCGGTCTGTTTTGTTTATTTTCGTGCAAAATCACACGGAAAAATTTATTTAGAAAAAATTTACGACTAATTCAATTAAATATTTTTTTATATGTTATAATGAAGAAAAAACCTACGGAGGCTATCATGGCAGAGCTTAGATTTGAGATCAAAAAGAATTTCGGCTGTATATCGGATGAAAAGGGCGGCTGGGCAAAAGAGCTCAATCTCGTGAGCTGGAACGGCAACGATCCCAAATACGATCTTCGTTCGTGGGACGATTCGCATGAAAAAATGGGCAAAGGCATAACTCTTTCGGAAGAAGAGATCAAAAAACTGCGCGATCTTCTCAATTCAATCGAGATCTGATTACCGGCATTACTTAATGAATAAAAAAAGCAAACGCTTCATATTCCACAGCAAAGAAGCGGAGATCAAAGACGGCAAGCTGAGAAAGAACATAGTTTGGACCGTCTTTATTTCCGCTGTTTTGTTGCCCCTTCTGACCGAGGGGGTACTGTCTGTCGTACTTCAGTATACCGACGGCGATATAACGCTCACCGCGCTCGATACGGTACTGCGCTATCTCGTCGTTATATTGCGTTACGCGGCTTTGTTCACATCATACGCCGCGGCAGCGGTCGGACTCGTGAATTACGGCTACGCCGGATTCAAAGCGCCGGTACTGCTTCTTCTGCTCGGCAGTTTCGTTTATTATATGGTCGCTTCGTTCGGTTCTTATATATTCTGTTACGAAAACGGGCTGATCGTCACCGAATCGAGCGTTGACGTATATGAAGCCGGATTCAGTTATTTTTTCCTGTTCATCTATTCGCTTATCAAAAATATCGCTCTTTCGGTGATCTGCCGCAGATTCGCGGTTCGCGCCGAAAAGAAAAATCTGCCGCTCAAGTCGCCGGACGAAAGCTGCCGCGAAAACTGCAAAGGTTTTCTGCCGTTCTTTAAAACGGCGCTCGGCAAAACGAATATTTTCCGTAAGATATGCGTATACGCCGCGCTGTTTGAGCTTTTGTTCTCGTTTACCGTACAGTTCTTCACCTACACACTGTTTCAGATACTCGCGGACGGCGCTCCAGAAAACGCCGAGCAGTTCTGGATACTCTTCTCCTCCTACTCGCTGATAATACCCGGATGTATACTCGGGTTCTTTGTGATGAGCGCGGTTTGCTTGCTTTTGTCGCTGCAAAAGCCGGAGAAGAAACTGTAATAAAAAGGACAACCCTCGCATATGATCGTACAGATCGATATGCGAGGTGATTTTTTTGTATAACGGATTAAAAAGCAGATGCGTTGTACTCGGCCAGTACATAGTCGAACACGACGCTACCGTCAGAGAGGCCGCCGCGGTCTACGGCGTATCGAAATCGACGGTACACAAAGACGTGAGAGAAAAACTGAGATACGAAAACCTCTCGCTCTGGCGGCAGGTCTGTCTCGTGCTTGAAAAGAACAAGGCCGAGCGGCATCTGCGCGGAGGCGAGGCGACGCGGCTCAAATATGAGCGCTGCCGCTCATCTGCCGGCGTCGACGAGTGACGCGAGCATCAGCGCCGCGGCTGAACGCGTAAGCGGTTCGTTCTCCGCTTTCCCGTCTTTTCTGATCTTCGCTCCGAGCGCTTCGACGATCGCCTCGGCTTCGCCGACCGTGACGGTCGACGTCGGGCGCAGAAGCTTTACGCCTTCGTACTCTTCGGCTTCGACAACGCCCGCCGACATCGCGGTGACGACGTAGCCCTTCTGCACCTGTGTGAGCTTGTCTTCGTCGTACAGTCCGGTATTCTGCGAGGCGAGCAGATTCGGAGAATAGCCGGCCGCCGTCATCGCCATAACGATGAAATCGGCGCGGCTGACCGTCTTATCCGGCTCGAACCGCATCGTGCCGGCGACGTTTTCGCCGGTCAGTATGCCTTTTTCGGACAGGAGCAGCGCCGCGTATTCGTATTCGGTGCCTACGGCGTCGGCGTAGACGGTATCGTTATATCTCTTCTCTACCTTGACCGAGACGGTTGCCGGTTCGCTCTCGGCGCCGTAGCGGTCGTACGCGGCGTAAGAAAAACTGTCTTTGCCCCTGAAACCGTCGTCGGGAACGTAGACGTACGACAGATCTGAATTGACGGTAAGTCTGCCGTGAGACGGCTGTTTGATCACGCGCACGCCGGGCGTGCCGCCGTCGGGATCGGACGCGTCAAGGACGCCGCAGGAGCACGTATCAGTTTTCGTATAAGTCTTTGAAGACGCCGCGGTCGGAGCGGCGTTTTCTTCTCTTAAAAGATAAATTTCGCACTCGACCCCGTCGCCGCCGTTGACAGAAAAGACGAATTTTGCGCCCTCTGATGAACCGCTCGATAAGAAACGGAGCTTGTCAGCCATCTGTGGCGGCAGTCTCTGCCCGGCGAATGCGTCGAGAGCGCCGGCTTTGAGCACGCCCGTCGAAACGTCCGGCACGCTTATAACGGTGAGCGTGCTGACGACGCCGTTTTCGGCGTATTGCTGAAAGTCAGAAAGGGAGAATTCCGCTTTGCCGGTCGAGGTGGTTTTTATGAGTTTTCTGTTGTGTCTGATGATGTCGATGCCGTATGATAAAGACGGCGTGCGTTTTATCGCCTCTTCCGCTTTATCTTCTTTCTGCGCCGTTTGAGTCTGCGCCGCCGGATAAACTATGCCGACCGACGCGTCGCCCGGCGCTCTGCCTGTCGGCACGTCGTCCGCGCTGACTGCCGTAACGCAGGATAACGTTAAAAAAACCGACAGAAATACCGTAAACGCTGTTTTTCTTCTGATTTGCATGATCACGCTTCCTTTCATTTGTTTGACGTGATTTTCGACGAAATTATATTAAAATAATCCGTTCGCATTGTTAATTTTCATTAAAACATTGACAATTCTCCGCTTACCCGTTATAATAGATATAACGATAAAAGAAAGGGATAATAATATGAGACCGGATGATCATATCAAAGAGAAAAACTGTTTCGTATTCAAAAACGTTTGCCTCGACGGGATACGCGGAGTAAAAGCGCGGTTCATGCACTCGCTCAACACCTCGAAGGGCGACGTATACGTCGACTCGCCCGAAAACGGACGTCATATCGGCGTGGTCATGTTCTCAAACGGCACGCCCGAAGACGAATGCCGTACCGAGATCGATGAAGTTTCAGGCGTTCACGACGTTTATATAAAGGTTTCCGGAACGGCTGTGATAACAGATCTGGAATTCACGGCGGATTCGCCGTTCGATACCGTTTCGTACGTACCCGTGCCGGAATCGAAGATCATAGACAACGGCCACGACACCTGGGAAGCGACCGACATGCTCGGCAGAAAAGTGCCGTCGGTCGAAGACGTCGGCGCGAAAAAGCCGGAACGCAAGGTCGGCATATTCTACTGGACGTGGAGAGAGCACGCCGTGGGTCTGTACCCGGTGAACGTGTCGAAGCTGCTCGACGAATTTCCCGCCGCCGAATATAACAGAAAGCATCCCGGCTGGACGGACAAGCCGATTCAGCCGCACTGGGGCGAACCGAGATTCGGTTTCTACCGCAATTCCGACCCGTACGTGATACGCCACCACGCGGCTATGCTGTCGGACGCGGGAGTCGATTTTCTGCTCTTCGACTGCACGAACGGCGCGCTTCTGTGGCGCGACGCGTACGAGCCGCTGCTTCAGGGCTTCAGGGCGGCGCGGGAGGACGGCATAGACGTGCCGAAGATCGCGTTCATGCTCAATTTCGGTCCGTGTGAAACGACCGAATTCATGCTACGCGCGCTTTATCAGGACGTTTACAAGCCCGGCAAATATTCGGATATGTGGTTCATGCTCGACGGAAAACCGATGGTAATGGCTTATAAAGAATCGCTCAACGTCACGCCTAAATCGGAATTCGAGGCAAAACAGCTTGAAGATATAAAGAATACGTTCGCTTTCCGCGCCGGTCAACCGCTTTACGGCAGAGAGCGCGGCGGTCCGCGCCGTCCCGATCACTGGGGCTGGCTCGAGATATTCCCTCAGAACAAATACGGCGTGCGTGAAGACGGATCGTGCGAGATGATGACCGTCGGCGTAGGGCAGAACGCGAACGATCAGATGATCTGCACGCATTTCAACAACCGCGCAACGTACGGCAGAAGCTATACGAAGAAATTCGGGCATAAGCTGCTCACGAAGGATTCGTATAAATACGGCTATAACGTTCAGGAGCAGTGGGAACGCGCGCTCGACGTAGGGCCCGACAACGTGTTCGTCACCGGCTGGAACGAATGGATGATGGGGCTTTTCAAAGAACCGTGGGTACAGGATCCCGATTCGACTCAGCTTGCGATGGTCGACCAGTACGACCGCGAGCACAGCCGCGATATAGAACCGGATAAAGACGGTTATCTCGATACGTATTATCTGCAGCTCGCCGCGAACATCCGCCGTTTCAAAGGCGCGAAGCAGAGGCAGAAGCCTTCCGAGCCGAAGACGGTCGGCTGTTTCGGCTGTTTTGATAACGTGTACCCGTATTACAGAGCCGACAAGGGCATGACGATACACCGCGACTGGCCCGGCTTCGGCGGCTGCTATTACAAAAACGACAGCGGCAGAAACGACATAGTAGGCGCGAAGGTGGCGCGTAACGACGAATTCGTTTGGTTTTACGCTGAATGTTCGTCCGACATAACGCCGCCGGCAGAACAAGGCTGGATGACGGTTTATATCGATACGGACAGAAGCAAAAAGACCGGATGGGAAGGCTACGATATCGCGATAAACCGCACGGCGCCCGTTGACGGAGTGACCGCGGTCGAAAGATACGCGCCCACCGCCGATCCCAAGTCTTTCACCTGGGAAAAGATCGGGCAAGCCGAGATTAAGGTCGAAGGCAATAAAATAATGTATAAAGTGCCGCGCAAGCTGATATCCGGAGGCAAGCTCAACTTCGAATTCAAATGCAGCGACAATATGGTAAACGCCGACGCGATGGACTTTTACGAAAACGGCAGTTCCGCGCCGCTCGGCAGATTCAACTATTTATTCAAGGAGTAAGACAATGAAAAGGATAATATCTTTATTTCTCATAATTTTGACGGCGGTATCTCTTCTCTCGTGCGGCGATACCGGCAAACCTGCGGATACGGCGGAACCGGTAAAGGCGCCCGAAACGCAGCAGACTTTCGACGTCACGACCAAAGAGAAGATCAATATACGCATTACTTTCGCCGACGGCAGGTTCATGGAAGCGGAGCTTTATCCGAATATAGCGCCGATCACGGTACAGAATTTCGTAGATCTCTGCACGTCGGGCTTCTACGACGGGCTGATCTTCCACCGCGTCATAGAGAACTTCATGATCCAGGGCGGCGACCCGAACGGCAACGGTACGGGCGGCTCGGGCAAGATGATAAAAGGCGAATTTTCGGCAAACGGCGTCAAAAACGATCTCAAGCACACTAAGGGCGTGCTCTCGATGGCGCGGCGCGGCAAAGATTCTTCGGGCAATATGAATTACGACAGCGCAACGTCGCAGTTCTTTATCGTTTCCGCTGAATCGTATCCGTCGCTCGACGGTCAGTACGCGGCTTTCGGCAAACTAACCTCTGGCTATAAGCTTTTGGCGGAGCTTTCCAAAGTCCCGACAGACGAAAACGATAAACCGCTTACCGATATAGTCATAAGCAGTATCAGAATTATTGAAGGAGAATGAAAATGGTAGTCATCGAAATGGAAAACGGCGGCGTGATGGAGCTTGAGCTTTACCCCGAAAAAGCGCCTCTGACGGTAAAGAATTTTGAAAAACTCGTATCGAGCGGATTTTACGACGGGCTCGGCTTTCACCGTATAATAAAAGGTTTTATGATACAGGGCGGCGACCCGAAGGGCAACGGTACGGGCGGTCCCGGCTGGACGATAAAGGGCGAATTCAAAGCGAACGGCGTAAATAACGATCTCAAACACACACGCGGCGTGATCTCTATGGCGAGATCCATGGCGCCCGATTCGGCAGGTTCGCAGTTCTTCATCATGCACGCGGACGCACCGCATCTTGACGGTCAGTACGCGGCTTTCGGCAAGCTCGTATCGGGCTACGACGTGCTCGACGAAATAGCGGACGTCAAAACCGGCTGGAGAGACGAACCGTACGAACCTCAGATAATGAAAAAAGTTTACATAAAATAAGGAGCGGTTATGAAATACGGAATTCAGCTTTACAGTATGAGAGATCTTGCCGAGCGCGATCTTGAAGCGGCAATAGCCGAAGCCTCTCACATCGGCTACAAAATGATAGAATTCGCCGGATTTTTCGGCAGAACGCCCGAGCAGATAACG
>JAEEJH010000128.1 GCA_016281775.1 Clostridiales bacterium
AAAGCGGCGGTCGACGTTCGCGACCCCGGCAGCGTCGCGGCGTACTGGGTGTACTCGGTCGCGTGCCTTTCCGCCGATTACGATATCGGCATGAGCATGATGAAATATCTGTTCGCCGACATCGAGCCGTTCGGACGCGGCTTCAAGGAAGGCGGCGGAGCCGGCAGAGCCGGATGGGATCCTTATTTCAACGAAAGATTAAAAGACGACGATTACAGATGGCTTCCGAGAGCGTATTTCGTCGGCGCGGCGGCGTCAAACGGTTTCAATCCGCCGAGACCGCTTCGGGTGGAGCTCCATTATAACGAGCCGAACACTAAGACGATCAACGGTCAGACGCTCGAACAGCTCGGCAGGCTCAACATAGTCTACTGGGTAAAGAGCAACGCCGCGGGATTTCAGGTGAACATTACGCTTTCAAAGTTCGACGGATCGGACAGATGGTACGTAACGAGCGGCACCTCGTCTACGGGCCTCTTCTACGATCAGAGATCCGCCCTCACCGCCGAAGCGAGAGCAAAACTGTACGAATAAAAACGAACCGAAAAAGGCTGCCGCAAATGCGGCAGCCTTAATGAATTGCGCCGCAAAACGGCGCATGAATTGTAAAGAATTACAATTTATAAATACTTTTTTATCGGATGCGACGGTTTACTTCACCTGTATTGCGCGCAGCGCCGCGACCGGGAGCAAAGGGGTTCCCCGAAAAAGCTGGGCTTTTTTGGGGGTTCCCGGGAGGGGAGGACCCGGCCGCGGGATATTATTATACTTCTCGGTGAAGAAAACCTTTGCGTACCGATACTTTATTATCAGTTTTCAGAGGTTTATAACTATTTATTACGTCAAAAAGGCTGTTTATCCGCCTGAATCACAATTCAGGTTTTTAAACAACCTTTTTTGCTTTACTTTTTTATTTCTTTTTCTTCTTTATGACGAGTACGATCACTCCGGCGATCAGCGCGGCGGACGCGGCGCATATCGCGATTATCGCGCCGACCGGCAGACCTTTGTTTGCCTGTTCTTTTATTTCTTCCGTGTCCGCGCCGGTCTGCGCCGGTTCAGCCGGTTTATCCGTCGGGGCTTCGGTAGGCGCCTCGGTCGGAGCTTCGGTCGTTACGGCTTTCGCTTTGACCGTTACGGTGACCGGTTCGGTATATATCGTGTAATCGATCTTTCCGCTCTTGTAATTGTATTCGAGGGCGTATGTGAATTCGCCTTCGCCGTCAAACGAGAGCACGTTGTTCTCTCCGACGGTGATATTGCCGTCGAGCGGTATCACGCGGACCTTGTCGGCAACGTCGGACGTTTTGCGCTCGTACGTCGTAAGCTCCGCTTCGACTTTCAGCGTCTGCTCCGGCTCAAGCTCGTACGCCGTCTGCTTAGACGTGAGCAGCTTCGCGTATTTCGCGGGCAGAGTGCAGTTGTTCGTCGTTATGCCGTTATAGCCCTGCATGAAGAACTGAGCGAAATCGCTTTTGTTGTCGATCGTCCACGGCCACGTGGTGAGCCCTCTCATATTCGCGTTATACGCGTATTCAGCCGTGTGCCCGCCGTAATTCGGGTTGTAGGTCGAGCCGAGAGCCTGCATCTTTTTGAGCACGCTCTTCACCTGATCTTCGCCGGTCGCGCCGCTCGCGAGAGGATTGCAGAGATACCCCGCCGACATCTCCCAGAAATGCTTGTGCAGATTCTTTATCTGATTAGCGTGGAAGGTGATCATGCTGACCTGGCCCTCCATACCGTAGGCTCTCGTCACCTCGGCGAATTTTTCTATCAGAGCCTCGTTCGTGCCTTTGATCTCGACGAAGATCTGAATATCCTCGCCCTTGAACGCCTCGTAGTATTCTTCGAGCGTGGGTATGCGGCATTCGGTGAAGCCCTCTTTGTTCGAAAACTGCTTGTTCACGTAAAGCTCGCGAAGCTGTTCGAGCGTTGAGTTTTCTATATTGAGGTCTTTATTGCAGGTTCTGCCGGACGTTGCGTCGTGCATAATGACTATATGACCGTCTTTCGTAAGATACACGTCGTTTTCGACGACGTCGGCGCCGAGCTCATACGCGAGCTTGCAGCCCTCGACAGTGTTTTCGGGCGCCTGAGTCGGTATGCCTCTGTGACCGATATTGAGCGGAGTTCTGAAAAGCTTGTTTCCGCTCATCACCTCGGTCGCCGTTTTTATCATAAGCTCCGTATTGTCCGTTATCGCGCCGTAGCCGCCGAAAGAGAGGATCTTATAAGCCTGCGCGGTCGTTTGAACGGGATTTACCGCGGATACCCAGACCGATACGAGTCTGTCGTAGATGTATTTGACAGCGTGCTGAGTCGCCGCCGAATCGGGCAGTACGACGACGGAGCAGAGAGAAGCGTTCGCTCTGCCTCTTATGTCGAGCAGTTTTTTATCTGTGAGCTCCTTGCCGTCGAGCTCCTTCGTCAGGTCGAGCACGCCGCGGCAGGCATTATATTTCTGTCTCGCCGCGTAAACCGTATCGTCCTTATCGCTCATCACGAACACGTCGGAGATCCCGTTCTTGCTCAGATAATTGCAGACCGGGGCGACCGCCGCATCGTCTTTGATATACAAAGTCGGCATTATTTCGCCG